>JBOHKZ010000186.1:0-21968 GCA_050729355.1 Phenylobacterium sp.
GGGCTGGCGCTGGCGGGCGCCGACGAGGCGGAAGCGCACGCGGCCCTGCTGGGCCACGGCGACCTGGAACATGCGCCGGGGGTGAATCACGCCACCCTGCTGGTGCGCGGCTTCACGGACCACGAGATTGCCGCGGTGGAAGCGGTGCTGCCGCTGGTGACGCGGCTGACGGACGCCTTCTGCCCCGCGGTGGTCGGCGAAGGCTTCATCCGTGACGTGCTGGGCGCGACGGCCGAACAACTCGCCGATCCGCAGCTCGACCTGCTGGACCTGATGGGCTTCAGCGCCGGAGACGCCGCCGCGGCGGAAGCCTATGCGCTGGGCGATCCGGGCCTGGCGGACGCGGCCTTCCTGTCGCCTGCCGCGCGGCTGGCGTTCCGCGACGAGCAGGATCTAGGGCCCCTGCCCCGCACGGCCATGCTGCAGGCCTTGTCGCCGGCGCTGGCGACGCCGCCGGTCGCCGAGGTCGAGCTTGCCTGGAACGCCCCGATCGCCGAGGCGCTCGAACGCCTGACGACAGCGCCGGTCGCCGTGCGCCTGCGCCGCGCCGAGCCGCCCTCCGACCTGCTGCTGGACCTGCCGACCCCGACCGAAGCGCCGCCAAAGGCCGCCCGCGAGCCGGAGGAACGCATCGTCGAGCGGGTGATCGAGCGCGAACGGACCCGCCGCAAGCTGCCGGACCGGCGCAAGGGCTACATCCAGAAGGCGGCGGTCGGAGGCCACAAGGTCTACCTGCACACCGGCGAGTACGACGACGGCGAACTCGGCGAGATCTTCATCGATATGCACAAGGAGGGCGCCGCCTTCCGATCGCTGATGAACAACTTCGCCATCGCTATATCGATCGGGCTGCAATACGGCGTGCCGCTGGACGAATTCGTCGACGCCTTCGTCTTCACCCGCTTCGAGCCGGCCGGCCCGGTCACCGGCAACGACACGGTGAAGTCGGCGACCTCGATCCTCGACTACATCTTCCGCGAACTGGGCGTCTCCTACCTGGGCCGCAAGGACCTCGCGACCGGCGACTCCGGCGAGCTGAACGCCGACGGCCTCGGCCGCGGCAAGGCCGACGCGCTGGACGCCGACTCCCTGACGGACGCGGGGCCACAGCCGGCGTCGCGTTTCATCTCCCGCGGCTTCTCGCGCGGGGCGGCGCCCGACAACCTGGTTTTCCTGCCCAGCGCCAGCCGGATCAGCGGTCCCGCGGCGCTGGAAGCCGCGGATGTTTGCGCGGCCTGCGGCGATGTGTCCGTGGTCCGCAAGGGCGTATCTCTGATCTGCCAAAGTTGCGGAGCGCGCGCTGGCCGTATCGGCGAGGACTTCGGCGCGTGATCGGGCGTAAGCCCTTAAGAGTTACCGCGAATTAAGTGGCGCCGGGGCCGTCCGCAGCGCACATGAAACCTTGATAACTCAAGGACTGCTGAAGCGTGACGATCTACTTCAAACGCACTCTCCTCGCCTTCGCCGCGCTGGCGATGGCCGCGCCGATGGCGGCGCACGCCGCGGCTGCGACCGGCGGCGACAAGGAAGTGAAGATGATGAATTCCTTCGGCGGCGCCTGCCCCAAGTGCGAGCTTTCGGGGCGCAAGATGGCCGGCGCCCACTTCATCGGCGCGAACTTCGGCGGCGCGGCGATGGTCGGCTCCGACCTGCGTGAGGCCAAGTTCGTGGCTTCCAATTTCGCCAGCGCCGACCTCTCCCGCGCCGACCTCAGCGACTCCGAGATCGTCGGCGCCAACTTCAGCGGGGCGAACCTCTCGCACGCCCGCCTGCGGTCCAGCGAGGCGCGGGCCGTCAACTTCACCGGCGCCGACCTGACCCGCGCCGATCTGAGCGACGCCCAAGCCACCGGCAGCGTCTTCACCCGGGCGAGCATGGAGGGCGTGATCTTTCGCTCGGCCGAGTTGCGCGCCACGAATTTCAGCCGGGCGCAGGCTCGAGGCGGCGACTTCAAGGACTCCGAACTCGTCGCCGCCAACCTCTCCTGGGGCACGTTCGACAAGGCGTCGTTCCGCTCGAGCGATCTCAGTCACGCGCAGCTCACCGGCGCCAGCTTCGACGGTGCGGACTTCAAGGACGCGGACCTCAGCGGCGCGATGATCATGGGCGTCGATCTCAGCCGCGCGCGCGGTCTCGAGCAGGACCAGATCGACGACGCCTGCAGCGACGCCAAGACCCGGCTGCCCGGCAATCTGATCCCCCGAGGCTGCGGCGTACGCATGATCCGCCAGTCGGGATCGCCGAGGATTGTGCATGTGGCGCCGGTTCCGGCCGCGCCGCCTGCGCCGCCCGCTCCGCCGGCCCCACCCGCGCCGCGCTACCTGGTGGCGATGCCTGACTAGGGGGCGACCGCCGCGCTAGACCTTGATCGGCGGAGCCAGGCGGATATGCAGTTCTTTCAACTGCTTCTCGGCGACTTCTGACGGGGCATTCATCATCAGGTCCTGCCCCTGCTGGTTCAGCGGGAAGGCGATGACCTCGCGGATCGCCGTCTCACCGGCCAGCAGCATGACGATGCGGTCGATGCCGGGCGCCAGACCGCCGTGCGGCGGCGCGCCATGGCGGAAGGCGTTCAGCATGCCGCCGAACTGCTCCTCGACCACGTTCGGCCCGTAGCCGGCGATCTCGAAGGCCCGCAGCATGATCTCGGGCAGGTGGTTCCGCACCGCGCCCGAGCACAGCTCGTAGCCGTTGCAGACGATGTCGTACTGGTAGGCCAGGACGTCGAGCGGATCCTTGGTGTTCAGAGCTTCCAGCTCGCCTTGCGGCATCGAGAACGGGTTGTGCGAGAAGTCGACGTGGTTGGTCTCCTCGTTCATCTCGAACATCGGGAAGTCGACGATCCAGACGAACTCGAAGCGGTTCTCGTCCACCAGCTTCAGGTCGGTTCCGACTTTGGTGCGCGCGTTCCCGGCGAACTTGGCGAAGGTCTTCGGATCGCCGGCCACGAAGAAGGCCGCGTCGCCCTTGCCCATGCCGAGCTGACCCATGACCACGTCGGTCTTCTCCGGGCCGAGGTTCTTGGCGATCGGGCCGCCCCAGCCGCCCTGGTCCTCGCTCCAGAAGATGTAGCCCAGGCCCGGTTGGCCCTCGCCCTGCGCCCAGCTGTTCATGCGGTCGCAGAAGGCGCGGCTGCCGCCGGTCGGCGCGGGGATGCCCCACACCGCGTTCTTGCCGTCCTCCAGGATGCGGGCGAACAGGCCGAAGCCGCCGCCGCGGAACGGGTCCGAGACGTCCTGCATGACGATCGGATTGCGCAGGTCCGGCTTGTCGGTGCCGTATTTGGCCATGCATTCCCGATAGGGGATGCGCGGGAACGGATAGGGCGTCACCGGCTTGCCGTCGGAGAATTCCTCGAAGACGCCGTGCATGACGGGCTCGATGGCCGCGAACACGTCTTCCTGCGTCACGAAGCTCATTTCGACGTCGAGCTGGTAGAATTCCAGGCTGCGGTCGGCGCGCAGGTCCTCGTCGCGGAAGCACGGCGCGATCTGGAAGTAGCGGTCGAAGCCCGAGACCATCAGCAGTTGCTTGAACTGCTGCGGCGCCTGCGGGAGCGCATAGAACTTGGACGGATGCAGCCGCGACGGCACCAGGAAGTCACGCGCGCCTTCCGGCGACGAGGCCGTCAGGATCGGCGTCTGGTACTCCAGGAAGCCCTGGCCGATCATCCGGTTGCGGATCGAGTGGATGACCTTGGAGCGCAGCACGATGTTCCGGTGCAGGGTCTCGCGGCGCAGGTCCAGGTGGCGGTTCTTCAGCCGGATCTCCTCCGGATAGTCGGGCTCACCGAAGACCGGCAGCGGCAGCTCGGAGGCTTCCGACAGCACCGCGACTTCGCGCACGCGGATCTCGACCTCGCCGGTCGGCAGGTTCGGGTTCACCGTCTCAGGCGAACGGGCCACCACCTCGCCGTCGATGCGGATCACGCTCTCGGCGCGGATGCGCTCGACCAGATCGAAGCCCGGCGTCTCCGGATGGAGCACCAGCTGGGTCAGGCCGTAGTGGTCGCGCAGATCCACGAACATCAGCCCGCCGTGGTCGCGCTTGCGATGGATCCAGCCGGACAGACGGACCGTCTGGCCGGTGTCGGCGGCGCGGAGCGCGCCGCAGGTATGGGTGCGGTAGGCGTGCATTTTGGTCAGCGAATTCGGGTAATTTGCGAGGCGCGGAAGGGCGCATGCAAGGGGTCGAAAGTCAAGGCGAAGGCGACGATGTCCGCCGGACCGACGCCAGCGCTCCAAGCAGGCCCGCGCCCAGCCAGAATCCCAGGATCGGGCTCATTCCCATCCCAACGAGTGGGACGGGAAAAGCGCCGAGCGCCGGCGTTACCGCCGACAGCAGGAAATAGACGATCAGCGCGAGGGCCGCGGCCCTCGGAACCGCCTCGCCCTCACGCGCGACCAGAACCGGTGTCAGCACCGTCGCGCCGAGCACAGCGGCCGCCAGCAGCGCGGCAGGCGGCGAGAGCGTCCAGGCCAGGCGGAAGATACCTTCCACCTCTGGAACGGGAGCCAACGGATCAGGCCTCAGCCAAGCCGCGGCGATCGCGACCACTGCGGCCGCCACGCCGCCCCAACGAAAGCCGCGTCCCAATTCCGAGAGAAGGAGCGCCGCTATCCACGCGCCGCCGAACGCAGTCGCCTGCGAAGCGTCCGGCTGGGCGACCAGCAATATGGCGACCGCCGCCGCGACGAGCCACGACCACAGGCGACCGGGGCCGAGGCCGGCAAATGCGACGACCGCGGACGGCAACAGGATCTCGGCCAGGTTCATCCGGACCGGCCCCATCAGCGCCCAGCGGTGCACGCCGCTCAAGCCCGGGCTGAGCAGAGTGGCGATCAGGCCGGCGGGCGCGGCGAGAGGAACACCACGCTCGCCCTCGCACTCCCCGCGGATCTGGCGACCACTCCCGCCATCGCGAGGCCAAGCGCCCAGGCGCCTAGATTGCGCGCCCAGATCCCGGCCGGAACATCGGATGCAGCGGCGACCCAGCAACCCGCCCCCACGCATGCCAATGACGTCACAGCGAAGGCGCGTAGGAAGGCGGACGAACCGCGCGAGGGCGTGTGGCTCATGAGTAGGCCGGCGCTACTTCTCCGGATGCGTCAGCGCCTGGTAGGTCAGCGTCCGCGCCTGGCCGCCCAGGTCGTCGCCGCCAGTGCTGCCGAGGCGCTGGATCATGCCGACGAAGATCACGTCGTTGGTCGGGTCGACCCAGAACCAGGTGCCCGCCGCGCCGCCCCAGCTCATCGTGCCGTCGCCCTGTAGCGTACCGGCCGCGCGCGCATCCTTGACCACCATGAAATCGAGACCGAAGCCAACCGCCTCATTGAAGCGGGAAGCGTTGGTGCCGTTGGTGTTCAGAAGCACGTTCTTCGGGATGACGTTGGTCCCCATCAGCTCGACCGAAGCCGGCGACAGCAGGCGTACGCCGTCCAGCTCGCCTTTGTTGAGGATCATCTGGCTGAAGCGGGCGTAGTCCATGGTCGTGGAGACCAGGCCGCCGCCGCCGGATTCCATGGCGGGCGGCTTGGTGTAGTCGGGCATCTTGCTGCCGAAGATCTCCTTGGCCTCGACGATCTTGCCGAGTTCCTTGTCGAAGACATAGACGGCGGCCAGCCGGTTGGCCTTGGCGGGGCCGGTCTGGAAGGCAGTGTCGTTCATCTTCAGCGGCTTGAAGATGCGCTGGTCCATGAACTGGCCGAGCGTCTGGCCGGTCAGCTTCTCGACGATGTAGCCCTGGATATCGACGGCCGAGGAATAGGACCAGTTCGTGCCCGGCTGGAACAACAGCGGGATAGTCGCCGTGCGGTCGATCATCTGCTTCAGGCCGGCGGAGCCCAGCACCTGCTTCTCGCGGTAGAGCTTGTCCACCGGATGCTCATCGCCCAGGCCGTAACCGAAGCCGGCCGTGTGGCTCATGATCTCGCGCATGGTCGGCGGACGCTTCATGTCCTCCAGCACCATCGCGCCGTTCTTGTCGACGCTGGCGACAACCTTGAGGTTCTTGAACTCCGGCACATAGCGGGTGACCGGATCGTCCAGGCGCCACTTGCCCTCCTCGAAGAGGATCATCATCGCCACGCCGGTGATCGGCTTGGTCATGGAATAGATCCGGAAGATCTCGTCCTTGTTCATCGGCTGGCCGGTCTCGAGGCTGGTCTTGCCGTAGGTCTTGAACGAAACGACCTTGCCGTGCCGCGCCAGGAGCGTGGTCATGCCGGCGACGCGGCCGTCGGTCACCACCTTGGCCATGGCCGCGTCGAGCTTCGCCAACCGCGCGGAATCGAAGCCGACCGATTCCGGACTGGCCGCCGGCGAGAGCGCCGCAGCCGGTGCAGCGTCCTTCGCCCAGGCGCCTGGCGCGCCAGCCAGCAAGGCCGCCGACAAAGCCGCAGCAAAATAGGCGCGACGATTGATCATGGAATTCCCCCCGTTACTTGGCGGGCGAGCTTAGGGGGCCAATCCCGGGGCGCAAGCAGAGGTCGGTTTCAGAGTTGCAACGCAAGCGTACCTCTGTTGACCCCCGCCAAGGATCGCGCACCATCCTCCGATGACCCGCACCATCATCGTCTGGGCGCTTGTCCTGGCCGCCGGCGCCTTCGCGCTCCAATGGCTCCAGTACCAATACCTGGCGCGGGTCTTCTCGCAGGACATCTACGTCGCGATCATCGGGTCAGCCTTCGCCGCCGGCGGCGTCTGGGTTGGATGGAAACTGACATCGCGGTCGCGGCCCGGCCCGTTCGCCCGCAACGCGGTGGCGCAGGGCTCGCTCGGGCTCACCGGCCAGGAGATGAAGGTGCTGGAGCGGCTTGCGGCCGGACAGTCCAACAAGGAGATCGCCCGGACCCTGGGCCTCTCACCCAACACGGTGAAGACCCACATCGCCAACCTGTTCGCCAAGCTCGAGGTCGGCCGTCGGACCCAGGCGATCAGCAAGGCCCGCGACCTGCAGCTGATCCCATGATCAGGTTCGAATTCACCCTTTCGGGCGATACCGCCACGCTGCCTCGCCATCCAAGCTGCCGGCGACCTGATCGCCACGCAAAGGAGCCGACAGCATGACCCGCATCATCCTCACCTATGGCCTGATCTCGGGCCTTGTAGTCATCACCGGGATCATCGGCACGATCCTGATGTCCTACTCAGCAGTCTGGCTGGGCTACCTCATCATGCTGGTCGCCCTGTCCTCCATCCTGGTCGGGGTGAAGCAGCATCGCGATCAGGCGCTCGGCGGGGTGATCAAGTTCCGCACGGCCCTGCTCCTCGGCCTGGGAATCGCGGTCGTCGCGGGGCTGGTCTACATCGCCATCTGGGAGATATATCTCGCCGCCACCGGCTACACCTTCATGGACCAGTACGTGGCCCAAACCCTGGAGGCGAAGCGCGCGGCGGGCGTTACGGGCGCGGCCTACCAGAAGGCCGCGGCAGAGATGGAGACCATGCGCCAGCGGTACGCCAACCCGCTGTTCCGCCTCCTCATGACGTTCATTGAGGTCTTTCCGGTCGGATTGCTGATCGCCGTGGTCAGCGCCGCCTTGCTGCGGAACCCAAGGTTCCTGCCGGCCCGCTCCGCGCCGGCCCCAATCTGAACACCCTTCGCGGCTTCGGTCCGGGGCCATGGGGATAGCGATTCTGCGTAGGGTTCTGGCGGCCTTGGCCGTGGCGGCGATGTTCGCGGGCGGCGTGGCCCAGGCGCAGAGTTCGCCGGCGGCGCAGCGCGTGCTCGACCGGGCGCGAGCCGCCTCGGGCGGCGCCGGCTGGAACGCGCTGCGCGGCCTGCACGAGACCGGCCAGGACGGCGGCCAGCGCTATGAGCGGTGGAGCGATCCCATCCGCTATGGCGCGCGCACCGAGACCTACACGGCGGCCGGCAAGCAGGTGCAGGGCTACAATGGCGCGGGCGAGTGGCGGATCCTGGCGAACGGTGCGGTCACCGGCTCCAGCGAGCGCGGCGTTCTGGCCGAGGTGCGGTCGGACGCCTTCTTCGGGGCCTACGCCTACTTCTATCCCAGCCGGTTCGATGTGCGCGGTTCGCTGCTCGGCGTGCGGGAAAGCCAGGGGCGGAGCTTCGACGTCGTTCGGCTGGAGCCGGTCGGCGGCAAGGCGCGCCAGCTCTGGTTCGATCGCAAGACGGGTCTCCTCGGCTTGATGGTGGAGGACGCCGCCGCGAAGCCGCTGACCGTGGAGGTCTCGGACTACCGCCGCGTCGGGTCGGTGCTGGTCCCGTTCAAGTTCAACGCCTATGGCGGCGCCCTGCCCCGGCCCCGTGAGCGGGTGGTGGAGAGTGTGGATTTCCGCCCCGCTGACCGCGACCTCTTCAGCCTTCCGCGCAAGCCCTAGGCCTGGAACACCGTCGCGCCGCCGGTCACCGTGCGGACGATCTGGATGTCCTTGATCTTGTCCTGGGCCACGGTGTGCAGGTCGTCGGCCAGCACGACGAAGTCGGCCAGCTTGCCCGGCGAGATCGAGCCCTTGATCGCTTCCTCGTGGGACGCGTAGGCGCCGTTCAGCGTGTTGACCCTGAGCGCCTCGCCCACCGTGATCCGCTGGTTGGCGCCCCAGGTCTCGCCGTTCCAGCCGGTGCGGGTGACCATCCCCTGGATGCCCATCAACGGCGCGAAGGGACCGGGCTGGAAGTCCGAGCCCGCCGCCACCGGCACGCCGGCGTCGAGGAAGCTGCGGAACGCCATGGCGTGCTGCATCAGGTCCTGGCCGTAAAAGTGGAATTTGTCGGTGTTGTAGTAGGCGTAGCTGGTGAAGCAGGCGGGCGTCACGTTGGCCGCCTTGATCCGCCGGACTAGGTCGTCGTTGATCACCGTGCAGTGGGTGATCTTCGGTCGGGCCTCCGGGCGCGGATAGAGCCTCTGGGCGCGTTCGAGAGCCGTCAGCACGCTGCCGATCGCGACGTCGCCGTTGGCGTGGCAGTTGACGTCGATGCCAGCCCGGTGGACCCGCTCGATCCAGGCGTCGAGGACGTCCTGGGTCTCGGTGATGTTGCCGTAGTAGGGCGGCGATACGCCGGGATAGGGTTTGCTGAGCGCCATCGTCCGCTCGGAGAACGAGCCGTCGACGGTGTGCTCGGCGGTGGCGCCCAGCTTGATCCACTCATCCCCGAAGCCGGTCTTGAGGCCGGTCCGGATCATCGCCTCCAGCACGTCGGGATAGGCCTCGTAGCTCACCCGGTGCTTGAGTTCGCCGCGCGCGCGGACGTCCTGGATCGCGGCGAGATCCCCGCCCTCATGATGCACGCTGGTCAGGCCGTAGGCGGCGAACATCTTGGAGATGTGGGCGACGCCGGCGCGGGCGCGCTGCGCCTTCTCGGCCGGCGAGAACGTCTGGAATTTCCCGACCTTCTCGAAGACGTCGTTGGCCCGGTCGGTGACGCGACCGTTGAGCTCGCCGTCCGGCCCCTTGTCGAAGGTGCCGCCTGGCGGATTGGGCGTGGCCTTGGTGACGCCGGCCAGCGCGAGGGCCTTGGAATTGTAGAAGGAGGTGTGGCCGCCGCGATGCTCCACCCTGACCGGATGCTCCGTGGAGACCTGGTCGAGGTCGTGGGCGGTCAGCAGCCGGCCGTCCCTGACCTTGGTGTCGTCGTAGAAGAAGCCCTCGACCCAGGTGTCCGGCGGCAAGGTCTTGGCCTTGCCCCGCAGCTTGTCGACGATGCTGGCGATGGTGACGAACTCGACCTGGAACGGATTGCCGACCGCCACCTCGTAGAGGAGCATCTCGCCGCCGGCGTGGTTGTGGCAGTCGATGAAGCCCGGGGTGATCGTCATGCCCTTGGCGTCGTAGGTCTGGGTCCGGCGGGAGATGCGCGGTTTGACGTCCTCGTTGGAGCCGACGGCGACGAAGCGGCCGGCCCTGACCGCAAAGGCCTGAGCCCGGGGCATGGCCGGGTCGAGCGTGTAGATGTTGGCGTTGAAGACGACGAGGTCGGCGTCGTCCGAGCCCGCCGCCAGCGCCGCGGCCGGCAAGGCCGCACCCAGCGCGCCAAGGAAACCCCTGCGGCTCTGATCCCTCATATGCGACGCCCCCGCCCTGCCCGTGCGCCATCCAGGGCGCCTGGCTAAAGTAGCGCTCGCACTCCGTAGAACGTCAAAGGATTAGTCGGACAGGGGCTACCGGCGCGGGGAACAGCGTGTTGGGGCGCCAGCGCGGCCCTACTTGCCGGCGCTGACGCCCCTCGGCCAGCCTTCGCGACCGGCGCGGAAGGCTCCTCCCCAGGCCTACTTAGCGACGGTAGTAGCCGTCATAGCGGTCGTAGCGGGAGTTGCTGGACCAACGGTCGTGCTGGTGATGTTGCCGCCAGTAGCGGTCCCGGCGGTTGTCGTAGCGGTCCCACTGATCGGGACGACCGTCGCGGTCTCTGTCACGGCCCCATTCCGCGCGGTCGGGAATGCCGTCGCCGTCGCTGTCGCGGTAGCGGACGCCGCGCTCGTAGCCATAGCCGCCGCGCTCATAGCCGTAGCCGCCACGGTCGGAATAGTAGCCATAGGGTTGGGCCATGGCGGCGCCGGCGGTCAACGTCGCGGCGGCGGCGACCAGGCCGAGGACAATCTTCTTCATGAGAGGCTCCCTTCGCATGTTGGCCGCCAGGTTACGGGCGCACGCCTGAATGGAGCCGGGGCGGAGTGTTCAGGACGGGTTCACCATGCTGAACGGCTGGCGTTGAACCGGGCCGGGTGAACAGCTAACGCTGGTCCACGAAGGGGATTCGATGATCAACCGGCGGAAAGTGCTGGCCGCGGGCGTGACGCTGGCAGGCGTTGGCGCTGCGGCCTGGGCGGCGCCTCGCGGCACGACTGCCCCGCGCGACCTGACGGGCGTCTGGACCAACGGCTGGTACACCTGGCTGGAGCGGCCGAAGGAATTCAAGGCGCTGGTCGTGACGCCCGCCGAGGCGGAGGCTTTCGAAGCGCCGCGCCGCGCGTTGAACGGCGACCTGCTCGACCCGCATGACACGCTGGGACAGGCCACCAGCGAGTTTCCGGACCAGGGACCCGGGCTGGCGCGCATCCGTGGCGAGATCCGCTCATCGTGGATCGTCGATCCGGCGGACGGAAAGGTCCCCTGGACGAAGGAGGGCCGCGCGCGGCGACACCCGAGCGACGAGCCGCCGGAGCTGTTCGACAATGTGGAAACGCGCCCAACCGACGAGCGCTGCCTGACGGCCAGCGGCGCCGGCGCCCCCATCCTGAATTCGCACGACACCAACCTGATCCAGATCGTCCAGACGAGCGACAGCCTGGTCATCGTGTCCGAGAAAAACCACGACGCGCGAATCGTGCGGATCGGCGGCGCCCTGAATCCCGTGGAGCTGACCCCGGGGTTCAGCGGCTGGATGGGCGTCTCGACCGGCCACTGGGACGGCGCGACCCTGGTGGTGGTGACCACGGGCCTGCGTCCCGGGATCACCAAACTGAGCGATAGCCTGAGCCTTTCGGATCGATCCCGTGTGGTCGAACGCTTCACCCGGTCAGGGCCGCGCGAAATCACCTACGAGTTCGAGGTCGCCGATCCGACCCTCTTCACTCGCCCTTGGCGCGCCGAGATGGTCTTCCGCCCAGCCGAAGGTCCGCTCTACGAAATCGCCTGCCACGAGGGAAATTATTCCCTGCCGAGCATCCTGTCGGCGGCCAGGCAAGGAAACCAAGGGCCGGCGAAGGGCCGATAGCGCTTCGCAACTACGAAGGGTGGATCGCGTCGGCAATCGCGGCGGATGTAACCACAGAGACAAGAGAGCGACATGGCGTCGCTCTATTCGCTGACGCTGCGAAATTGCAGAACGGGGCCCGCACCGCGCCGTTGCTGTTCAAGAAGAGAGCAAATCGAGCGCCCGGCGTTCGCCTGCCGCGGGAATCCAGGCGCCGAAGTTCGCGTTTAACAACTTTATATGTGCTTTATGAATCCCTAACGCTACAATAGTTCAGGGACTCCCCCCGGACGTTAGTCCTGTGGAGCGGTCGCCGGGGATCGGGGATAGATGCGTCACCAAGCCGTTATGGGGGTTGTCGCTGTCGCATGCGTTGCGGTGGTCAGCGCGCCCATGATCGCGGCGCGGGGCGGCGTGCACCACCGCGGCGGCCAACATGCCGAGCGTCATCTGTACATGGCAGGGGTCGACTACACTCAGGACCCGGCCATGCCCGATACTGGCGACGGCGCCGGGTTCATCATGCTGGCCCGTTTCGAGACCGGCGGGCTCATCAAGCCAAAGGGACCGACCGCTCCCTCCGAAGATCTCGTCTTTTCGCCCTTCATCGGCATGTCGCCGCCCAGCCTGCTGGGCCCCGGCCGCGGCGGTCTCAAGCAGCTCACCGAGACGCCGCACGCGCCGACACTGGAGGCGCCGTATTCCCCGGCCGCGCAAGGCCAGCCCAAGGGGCTGATCCCGGCGGTCGCCGTTGAGACTCCGCCGGACCAGCCGCCGCCCATCCTGCCGCCCGCGCCGCCGGTGATACCCGACCCGCCACCGCCCGCTCCGCCGGTCGTCGTGGTCGTCGTGGCGCCGACCTCGGAGCAGCCCCCGCCCGGCCCGCCTCCGCCCGAGGCGCGTCCTACTCCGGTCCAGAGCCTGGTCGCGCCGACCCAGCTCGCGGCGGTCGCGGCTGTCCCCGAGCCCGGAACGTGGTCGATGCTGATCCTGGGCTTCGGCGCCATCGGTGCGGCGCTGCGGCGGCGTCGACGCGAACGACCTGTTGCTGAGGGCGCCTGCTGAATGTTTGCCTGGGTCTACGACTATCCCACCTGGTTGATGGGCAGTGTGTTCGCCGTGGGCAGCATGCTGATCAGCCTGGCCGGCATGTTCCTGGTGCGGCCGTTCTTCCACAAGTGGATCCACGGCGAGGACCGCACCAACGAGATGGTGTCGCTGAACATCGCGAGCTTCTCGGTCTTCTACGGCATCCTGCTGGGCCTGGTGGCGGTGGGCGTCTACGCCAACTACGCCGCGGCCACCGACCTGATCGAGCGGGAGGCCTCGACACTCTCCGCGCTCTATAGCGACACCGGCGCCCTGCCCGAGCCGCACCGCACCAAGCTGCTGACCGACCTTCGCGCCTACGCCAAGGAGACGATCGAGAAAGACTGGCCGACCCAGTCCGAGGGCAAGGTGCCGACCGGCGGGACCGCCCACGTGGTCACCTATCAGCGGGACCTCCTGAACGTGCACCCCACCATCAAGACCGACGAAATCGCCTACGCGGGCGCGTCCGGCCAGTTCGAGAAGCTGGTCGAGCTGCGCAGCAACCGGCTGGTCAAGGTGACGTCGGGCATCCCGAACCTTCTGTGGACCGTCCTGCTGATCGGGGCCGTCTTCACGGTGGCGATCATCTGGATGCTGGACATGGAGATCGTGGTCCACGCCATCCTGACGGCGGTGCTGTCGATGTTCCTGGGGATCGTGATCTTCATGATCGTGATCATGGACAAGCCGTTCCGGGCCGAGGGATTGGCAGAGTCCGCGCCCTTCGAGCTGGTCTACACAGGGCTGATGCAGGCCCGCTAGCCGCGTCAATCCGGTCACGAGCCGAGAACCCTCGCAACTACAAGATGTTGACCGCACGCCCTTGAGTGGCATTCTACGCGCGTCGGGGATCAGTAGAGGCAGGTGGGAACCATGCCTGGGATCAACGTCTCTGCCCTCAGCGGGGGAGACCTGCGGCGGCTCCTAAAGGTCGCCCATGCCCGTCACGACGGCCTCCTGGCCGACCGGCTCGAATGGGAGATCGCCGCCCGCGCCACCAGCGGCGGCCGCCAGGCCGGGCCTTTCGCAACCCTTCCCGACGACGAACCGGATGAGCCGGTCGAGCACATGACCATGTCCGACGGCGAACCATTCGCGCCGGAGCCCCAGGAGCGGGAGTTTGCGGCCGCGGAGCCTGTGGAGCGGGAACTGGGCCCGCGGAACCGCAGCGTGCTGCTGGTGACCCTCGGCGCCGTCGCCGGCAGTTTGCTCTCCGCCGCGGTGTTCTGGGGGCTGGGACGGATGGACGGACTGCCCGTGCTGGAACGGGCGCAGCCGACGCGGACCGCCGCGCTGGTTCCCGCCGCTCCCGAACCCTTGCCGCTGCAGACCGGTGGCCCGTCAGCCATGGTGGAGCCGCCCCTCCCCGCCACGACGGCGCCGGTGGAAATCGCGCGGACGTCGACGCCCGTCGCCAAGGTCCACAAGAAGCCGGCCGCCACCAGGACAGCGACCCACACAAGGCCCGCAACGACGCAACTCGCCGAACGCACCGGCCGGCCGCCGACCCTCACCGAATGGCTGGCCAACAGCGAACCGGAAGAACCGATCCACTGACGTCGGGCGGCGGCGTTGAATTCCGCTGAGGAAGGGCCCTAGCATCCGGGCATGAAGGCCGTTGCAGTCGGCCGGGAGGACGCCATGGCGAGCTATGACCTGGCTATCGTAGGCGGCGGGATCGGCGGATCGGCGCTGGCCACGGTGATGGCGCGCGCCGGCTATTCGGTGCTGCTGCTGGAGCAGTCGGAGATCTATGAGGACCGGGTGCGGGGCGAATGGATCGCGCCGTGGGGCGTGATCGAGACCAGGCGCGTCGGGCTCTACGACCTCCTGATGGCGGCCGGCGGGCATCACGTGGAGCGGCACGTCACCTATGACGAGAGCCGGGACGCGGCGACCTCCGAGACGCGGACGCTGCCGCTGAACATCTTCGCGGAAGGCGTGCCGGGGCCGCTGTGTCTCGGCCATCCGCTGCACTGCCAGACGCTGTTCAACGCGGCGAACGAGGCCGGGGCCGACGCGCGGCGAGGCGTGGTGGTGAGCGAGGTTCGGCTGGGCGAGCGGCCGGGCGTGACCTTCGAGCACGGCGGCGAGACGATCGAAGCGCAGGCGCGGCTGGTGGTGGGCGCGGACGGGCGGACCTCGCAGGTGCGCGAGGCGGCAGGCGTCGAACTGCACCAGGACAAGCCGCACCACTGGTTCGCCGGCCTGCTGGTCGAAGGCGCCGAAGGCTGGGACGCCGGGCTGCAGGCGATCGGCACCGAGGACGACCTGGGGTTCCTGGCGTTCCCGCAAGGGCGCGGAAAGGTGCGGATCTATGGCGGCTATGCGCTGGACGAGGCCAAGCGGTTCCGCGGGCCGGACGCGGCGCGGCGGTTCCTGGACGCGTTCGCCATGCGCTGCAGCCCGATGAACGCCAGCCTAGTGGCCGGGGCGCCGGCCGGGCCGCTGCACAGCTACATCAACGCCGACAGCTGGACCGACCAGCCCTATGCGCCGGGCGTGGTGCTGATCGGCGACGCGGCCGGGTGGAACGACCCGATCATCGGGCTGGGGCTCTCGATCACCTATCGCGACGTGCGGATCGTGAGCGAGCTCCTGAAGGGCGCGCAGACGTGGAGCGCCGACCTCTTCGCCCCCTACGGCGAGGAGCGGGCCGAGCGGATGCGGCGGCTGCGGTTCGCGGCCGCCATCCAGTCGGGGCTGGACATGGAGTTCGACGAGCGGGCCAAGGAACGGCGGCGGCTGCATTTCGAGCACACCCAGGCCGACCCGACGCTGGGCATCCACGCCATGGCGGTGATGGCGGGGCCCGAAGCCGTGCCGGAGCAGTTTTTCACACAGGCGCATCGCGAGCGCGTGCTGGGAGCCGAGCGATGACGCCGCAGGAGATCGAGGCCTACAACGCCGACTGGCTTGGCGCCTGGACGGCCAAGGACACGCCCCGGCTGGTGAAATTCTACGCCGAGGACTGCGTCTACAAGGACAACCAGACGGTCGAGGGGCTGAACGGCCGCGCGGCGCTGGAGGGCTATCTGAACGGCCTCTTCGGCGCGACGCCGGCGATGACCTACACGCCGGACGAGACCTGGCCGATCCCGGGCGGGTTCTGCGGGCGCTGGCACTGCCAGATCGCCGGCGTGGCGGGACGCCTGCGGGGGTTCGACCTGGTGCTTTTGAGGGGGCGAGAGATCGTGCTGAACGAAGTCTACATCCACCAGCTCCCCGCATGAGCGGACCGGATATCCGGCGGCCGGGGGCCGTCGACGCGGACTGGCTGACCCGGGCGCTGCAGGGGGCGGGGGTCGATGCGGTGGTCGAGAGCTTCACGGCAAAGGCCGTGGGCACCGGCCAGATCGGCGACAGCGTGCGGTTCGCGCTGAAATACGCCCGCGGCGGCGACGACGCGCCGGGCTCGCTGGTCGGCAAGTTCCCCTCCGCCGACCCCGACAGCTTCGGGACCGGCGTGATGCTGGGCAACTACCATCGCGAGGTGATGTTCTATCGCCACCTGGCCGATGGCGCGCTGATCCGCACGCCCAAGTGCCTGTTCGCCGACGTGGCCGACGAGGGCGGCGAGTTCGTGCTGCTGATGGAGGACCTGGCCCCCGCCATGCCCGGCGACCAGCTCAAGGGCGTCAGCCTCGAGCAGGCGCGGCTGGTGATCGACGAGGCGGCCAAGCTGCACGCCTCGCACTGGGCCGACGAGGGCCTCGACGAGCTGCCCTGGGTCTCCGGATCGCGCGCGGCGCCGCCCAGCCAGGTGACGCCGGAGCTGGTGCAGGCGCTGTGGGCCGGCTTCCGCGCCCGCTACGCCGAGCGGCTGCAGCCCGACTGGATCGAGATCGGCGAGCGGATCGCCGGGCGGTTCGGGGCGCTGGCGGAGGGGAACGCCGGCCCGCGCTGCCTGACCCACAACGACTTTCGTCCCGACAACATGATGTTCGCGACCGACGCCGGCGGCCATCCGGTGACGACTCTGGACTGGCAGTCGTTCGCCTACGGCAACGGGGCGACGGACGTGGCCTATTTCCTGTCGGGGGCGATCTCGCCAGAGCTTCGGCGGCGGAACGAGAAAGAGCTGCTGGACCGCTACTACGCAGGGCTCAGGCTGCACGGCGTCCAGGACTACGGCCGCGACGACCTGGCTCGCGACTATGGCCGGGGCGGCTTCCTGCTGTTCATGACCGCCTTCTTCGCAGCCATGGTGGTCAAGCAGACCGCCCGCGGCGACGACATGTTCATGCAGATGATGGGCGGCGCGTCCCAACAGATCCTCGACCACGACGCGCTCTCGACCTTGGGGTGAGGCCTTGTTGACCGGGCTCGCGGCGGGTGGGCAAGCTCGGCCATGGGGATCGGCGCGATGATCGGCAGGCGGGGCCTCGTGGCCGCGGGGTTGGCGGCGTTTGCGGGCGCTGGCGTAGCGCGCGGCGCCGTCCGCAAGGCGCCGGCCGCCAGCCTCGAGGGCCTCTGGCACCTGGGGAGCTACACCGACCTGGAGCGGCCGAAGGAACTGAAGAACCTGGTGCTGACGCCCGCGGAGGCCGAGGCGTGGGAGGCGCCGCGGCGAGCGCTGAACGGCCAGGCGGCCTCGAAGCCCGGCGAACTGGGCCAGCCGGAATCCGAGTGGAACGACCGGGGCTCCGGCCTCGCTCGCGTGAAGGGCCAGATCCGCTCGTCCGGCATCGTCGACCCGCCGGACGGCCGCCTCCCCTATCGGCCCGACGTGATCGCGCGCCTGGGCCTCGACAAGACGCCCCGGCCGGAGCGCTTCGACAATCCGGAGGACCGCCCGCTCGGCGAGCGCTGCCTGGCCAACGGCGCGGCCGGCGTGCCGATCCTGGGGGCGCCCGACACGAACCTGATGCAGATCGTCCAGACGCCGGGCGCCGTGGCGATCCTGACCGAGAAGTACCACGACGTGCGGATCGTGCGGATCGGCGGGCCGCCGCGGCCCAGCCCCCTGCCCCCCGCCTGGATGGGCGACAGCGTCGGGCGCTGGGAGGGGACGACGCTTATCGTGGAGACTATCGGCCAGCACCTGGGCGTGCTGGGCCGCGCGGCCCGGCTCTTCGTCTCCGGCGAGACCACCTCGGTGGAGCGGTTCACGCGGACCTCGGCGGGCGAGCTCCTCTACGAATACCAGATTACCGACCCCAGCCTCTTCACCCGCCCCTGGCGCGGCGAGATGACCTTTCACGCCGCGGCGGGACGGATGTTCGAGTACGCCTGTCACGAAGGGAATTACGGCCTGGCGAACGTGCTGGCGGGGGCGCGGAAGGAAGAGGCCGACGCCGCGGGGGCTATGTCCGCGCGCACGCCGCAAAATTGAACTGAACCCGCGGCCGAGTCGCACGCTAGCGTCAGCGGCGGATCACGAGGAGTTGGCGGATGGCGACGTTGTCCTGGGGCGTGAAGCAGAGCTTCCGCAGCTACGTGGACGCCGCCGGCGGGACCGTGGCCGTAGCCGGCGGCGCCGAGCGCGCCCCGGACGGCGGGTTCCTGTTTCCGCACGCGCCGAAGAGCACCCTGGCGCGCGACGCCGACGGGCGGCTCACGGGCACAGGCCGGTTCGAAGGACAAGTCAGCTTCAGCGCGCATGGCGGCATGCTCAACGTCGTGCTGACCGACCCTTGGGTGGAGGCGACTGAGGGCGGGCTGGTGCTGACGGTGGCCGCCAGCGCCACCCGCCGCAGCGCCTTCGCCAAACTCGACGCGGCGGCCATGACGACCGAAGCCGACGGGGCGCTGGTCATCCCGGCCGCCATCACCCTGGACGGCATGTTCATCCTCGGCGACCACTACCCGCCGGGGACGGCGCTGGATTGGCTGGGGTGTAAGCGACACATCCCCGGCTTCGCGCCGACCACACCGGCGCGAAGTCGGCCTCGCCCGGGAACCGGGGCCATTTCCCCAATCTTGTACCTGCAGCACCCCGCGCTACTGCGGTGAGTTCACAGCGTAATTATGCCTGGCATCAACCTCGAGGCTTTGAACACGGGCGACCTGCGCCGGCTCCTCAAGGTGGCCCACGACCGCCACGACGGGCCGCTGGCCGACCGGCTGGAGTGGGAGATCGCGGCGCGGGCGACCGGCGCCGCGCGCGGGGCCCATCCGTTCGCGACGCCCTCCGATGAGGAGCCGGAGGAGCCCGGGTTCCGGATGACGGCGACCGACGACGCGCCGATCGTCCCCGGCGCGGCCGCCCGGCGCGACCCCGAGATCAGAACCTTCGCGCGCGAAGCCCCGGAGCCCGACGCCTGGAGACCGGAAGCCCCGCAGGCGCCCGAGGCGCCCGAGCGCATAGCCGAGCCCCCCGCCGCGCGTATACCGGAGGCGCAGGCGCCGGAGCGTAGCCGCTGGCTGTCGATAGGCCTGGCCGCGCTGGCAGGCTGCCTGCTCACCGCCGCGGTGTTCCTCGCTGGAGCGCTGACGGGCGAACGGACGGCGCTGAAGAGGTCAGCCCAGGCGGCGGCGCTCGCGCCGGGGGCCGCATCGCTGACAGTGTGGCCCGATCCGACGCAGACCGCGCCCAGTCTCGCCCCGTTGGACCAGGCGTTCAGCGGGCCCGCCTCACCCCCCGGAGCCGAGGCGCGGCCCCTCGCCGTAACGCAGGCGGCTCCGAAGAAGGTGAAGAAGCGCGGGGCCAGGACCTGGGAGGCGTACCGGCCGACGAGACTCGACACGTGGTCGAAGGGGTCCGAGCAGGAAGAGCCGATCTACTGAGGTCCGCGTTTGGATGCCCCTCGCCTGGTTCCCGGCCATTTCGACTGCAGCGGCTCGGACGGTCTGTACGCGGCAAGCGCTCCCGAAGCTTGACCAGGCGACATGCCGAAGGGCGACACCCTACACTCGCCGGGGAATCGCGGCCGCCAGACGCCCGAACCCCATTCGAGGAACACGCCCATGACCCCGCCGATCGGCCGCCGCTCGTCCTTTGCGCTGCTCGGAGGCCTGGCGCTCGCGCCCGCCGCCATGGCCGCGCCGAAGGGGGCGAAGAGCAACGGGGGCGGCCCCGCCCTGCCCCTGCCCCCGGTCACGATCTATCACCTGGAGGGCCGCCGCTCGGAACGGGTGGTCTGGCTGATGGAAGAGTTGGGCCTGCCCTACAAGCTGGAGTTCAAGCGCGGCGACCTGATGGGCTCGATGGCCAAGATCCGCGCGCTGAGCCCCATCGTGCCGATGGCGCCCACCGTGCAGTACGGCGACCAGATCCTGGTGGAGTCGGGCGCCATCCTGGAGCTGATCCTGAACCGCCACGCCGGCGGGCGGCTGCAACCGGCGCTGGAGAGCCGCGACTACCCCGCCCACCTGATGTGGATGCACTACGCCGAGGGCTCGCTGGCCGCGCGCCTCTTCTCCGACTACCGCGCCTGGATGGCGGCCCCGCCGACCAAGCGCTCGCCGCTGGTGGACAGCGAGGCCGTCGTGCAGTTCGCCGACGACTTCCTCGGCAAGCATCCCTGGTTCGGCGGCGCCGAGTTCTCCGCCGCCGACATCATGATGATGTTCCCGCTCAACGTCGCGACGACCCTGAACATCGTCGACGTCGCCCAGTTCCCGAACGTGGCCGCCTGGAAGCTGAAGGCCGAGGCCCGGCCGGCCTACAAGGCCATGCTCGCCAAGGCCCGGCCGGACGGGATGATCGGGAATTTGCCGGTGCTGCCGAAGCATGCGCCGGCGGGGCCAAGGACGCCGCCGAAACCGTAGGGGCGCAGGGGGCGGCGGGATGACATCCGGGGATGCTCACCACCAACTGGTACGGCGATCTGCGGCCAAGAAACGTCAATGCACTGCCATCGAAATCCCAGCGTGGCATCCCGGGGAGGCGTTACAGATCGTTCTGGGAGAGGTAGCTATTGCTGAGGAACACATGGTGAATTGACCGTGGCAAAGGTATGATTCCCACCACTCCTAGATAGGCTGGCAATTGGCGATGGCGCGCGGCGAGTTGATGAAGAAATTGCTGGCGAGTTACGGCAGGGACGATGAGTTCCGCGCGGTTGCTGAGCAAATCATCGACGAGGAGGAAAAGAAGAACAATCGAGTGCTTGCGCGGTCCCTGCGCAAGACCTTGGACGCAGGGTCGGCTCATCGCAGTCGCCCGAAGGCGCTCGCTCCCCTCATTCCTTTTCCCGAAGCGGCGGCCGACTTCATTGAGCTAATCGAGCCCACACACACGAAGCAGGATATCGTGCTGAGCACGGAGAACGCCCGGGTGTTCATTGGGCTTCTCCGTGAATTCCGTGGTTCCGAGGAAATCCGTCGACGCGGCCTACCGGTCCGTTCGAAGTTGTTATTCTGCGGACCACCCGGCTGCGGCAAAACGCTATGTGCAGAAATCTTCGCAAGTGAACTTGGCTTACCGCTATATGTGGTCAAGCTTGATCGCCTGATCTCGTCCTATCTGGGTGAGACAGCCACCAATGTGCGGAAGATTTTTGAGTTTGCGCGCAAGCAGCCCTGCGTCCTTTTCTTCGATGAATTCGACGCGTTGGCGCGCGCTCGCGACGACAACAGTGAACACAACGAGCTGCGACGGGTGGTCAACAGCCTTCTCATATTCATCGACCGGATCACGCCGAGAGGTTTCCTGGTCGCAGCGACCAACTTGGACCAAGCTCTCGATGCCGCCATTTGGCGTCGATTTGATGAGGTAATTTGGTTCGATAAGCCTGACCGCCAGATGATCCAGCGCTTCCTTCGCATGAGATTCAAGAACGTAGCCGTGAGCTTCGATCCGATCTCTCAGGCAGCCCAACTCCACTCATATTCGTATGCTGACATCGAGCGCATCAGTGTGCAGGCGATCAAGATCGCGGTCATCGACGGTCGCCGGGAAGTGCGTGAAAGCGACTTCAAGAGCGCGCTGTCAGACGAGCGTCGCCGCAAACGCGGCAACCTACGCCTTAGTCCGCCGGCATAACCGGTCCCTGTGGCGCGCTATGAACACTTACAGCTGGTGCGTCTGCCTGAGCGGTTTGAACGTCGCAAGGTAGGCGGTGGCGGCCGTCCTCCGCAGCGCGATCCCACCGGACATAGCGCGCGCTTGGGAGACGAACTCGATCAGGCTATCCAAGCTCAGCAGCGACGACGCCGGCCTGAGTTCGTCGATCCCTCATTGATACTCCGCGTTCAAATGACGGGCGCTCCCCTTGAGGAGGATTGGAACCGAGTTGGTCTCACTGTCCTTTCGAGCGACGAAGATCGAACC
>JBOHKZ010000187.1:0-4372 GCA_050729355.1 Phenylobacterium sp.
CGCGACGACCGTCCGCGCGACGACAACCAGCAGCAGGCCGACCGTCCGCGCGACGACCGCCCGCCGCGCGATGATCGTCCCCGCGACGATCGCCCGCGCAACGACCGTCCCCGGGATGACCGGCCGCGCGAGGACCGTCCGCGCTTCGACCGCAACCGCGACGACCGCCCTGCCCGCGATCCGCTGGCCGTGGTCGAGCCGCAGGCCTCCGCCCCGCTGGTGAGCGAGGACCGTCCGGTCCGTGAGCCGCGTGCGCCCCGCGAGGACCGCCCGGCCCGCGTGCTGCGCGACAGCGACGGCGGCGAAAGCCACGCGCCCGCCTTCCTGCAGGCCCCGGCGCCCCGCGTCGAGGCGTCGGAAGACGCACCCAAGCCGCGCCGCAAGCGCGTCGCCAAACCGGCCAGCGAGGCCGAGGAAGCCTAAGGCTCCCGCGCCCAGCATCGATACTGAAAGGCCCGTGGAGCGATCCGCGGGCCTTTTCTGTTTCACCGGCGCGCAGGGCTGATCTAAGACGACCACAATGGCCAAGAACCCGGAAAGTCCGCTGGAGCCCTTCAAGCGCGCGCTGGTCAACGCGACGCGCTCGCTGGCCGAGTCGCCCGACCTGGAGATCGTCTATTCCGGCGAAGGGCCGCAGCTCTCCGGCAATCGCGCCGTCCTGCCGCATCCGCCCCGCGACCTGACCCCGATCGACGCCGCCCGCATCCGCGGTTTCGCCGACCAGATGGCGCTGCGCATCGCCCACCATGACGCCGCCGCCCACGCCAAGGCCCGGCCCGCCTCGGTGATGGGCCAGCCGATCTACGACGGCATCGAACAGGCCCGGCTCGAGGCCATCGGCTCCAACGCCCTGGGCGGCGTGCGCGAAAACCTCAAGGCGGTGATGGAGCAGGCCTGGGCCAAGCGCTCCTTCAACCAGGTCGAGGCGCTGGCCAATCCGCCGCTGGCCGACGTGGTCTCGCTGATGGTCCGCGAGCGGCTGACCGGCGAGAAGCCCCCGGCCATGGCGCAGCCGCTGGTCAATCTGTTCCGCGAGGAGGTGGAGGCCAAGGCCGGCGCTGACCTCGACCGGCTGACCGAGGCCGTGCAGGACCAGAAGGCGTTCGCCCGGATCGCGCGGGCGATCATCCGCGACCTGAAGATGGGCGACGACATGTCGGACGCCCCCGATCAGCCCGACAGCGACGAGGACAGCGGCGAGGACGGCGAACCTGACGCCAGCGACGACAACGACGAGGGCGACGGCGAGGGCAAGTCGCCCCAGCAGTCGGCGATGGACGAGAACGAGGCGACCCACCGCGAGAGCGAGGACGCCGACAGCCAGATGATGCAGGCGGAGGACGATCCCAACGCCGAGGACACGGACGAACCGCCGGACATGGGCGAAGGCGAGCAGCCCGCCCGCCCCGACCTGAAGGGCGAGGGCAAGGTCGTCACCTACAAGGTCTTCACCACCGCCCACGACGAGATCGTGGCGGCGGAGGAGCTGTGCGACGCCGAGGAGCTGACCCGGCTTCGGGCCTACCTCGACCAGCAGCTCGCCAGCCTGTCCAACGTGGTCAGCCGGCTGGCCAACAAGCTGCAGCGCAAGCTGCTGGCCCAGCAGAACCGCTCGTGGAGCTTCGACCTCGAGGAAGGCATCCTCGACGTTGCGCGCCTGACCCGGGTCATCGTCGACCCGACCGCCCCGCTCTCGTTCAAGGAAGAGCAGGACACCGAGTTCCGCGACACCGTTGTCTCGATCCTGATCGACAACTCCGGCTCGATGCGCGGGCGCCCGATCATGGTGGCGGCGGTCTGCGCCGACATCCTGGCGCGCACCCTGGAGCGCTGCGGGGTCAAGACCGAGATCCTGGGCTTCACCACCCGCGCCTGGAAGGGCGGTTCGGCCCGCGAGGATTGGCTGAAGGCCGGCAAGCCGCCGCAACCCGGCCGGCTCAACGACCTGCGTCACATCATCTACAAGTCCGCCGACGCCCCCTGGCGGCGCGCGCGGCGCAACCTCGGCCTGATGATGCGCGAGGGGCTGCTCAAGGAGAACATCGACGGCGAGGCGCTGATGTGGGCGCACCAGCGGCTGATCGGCCGGCCTGAGGCGCGTCGCATCCTGATGGTGATCTCCGACGGCGCGCCGGTGGACGACTCCACGCTCAGCGTGAACTCCGGGCACTACCTGGAGCGCCACCTGCGCGAAGTGATCGGCGAGATCGAGGCCAAGAGCCCGGTGCAGCTGATCGCCATCGGCATCGGCCATGACGTGACCCGCTACTACCGCCGCGCCGTCACCATCGTCGATGTCGAGCAACTGGCCGGCGCCATCGTCGACCAGCTCGCCGAGCTGTTCGACGAGGAGATCCGCCAGATGACCCGCCAGAACGCGGGCCTGCTGGCGCCGCCGCCGAACACCCAGGGGCCCACCGGCGCGCCCCGGCGCTCCACCTTCAAGGAAGTGCGGAGGGCGGTGGCTTGAGGCGGCTGGCGGGCTTGGCGCTGGGGCTGTTGCTCGCGGCCTGCACGCCCGCCACTCCGGAACTGCCCGCAACCCTTCCCAAGGCGCCTGTGCAAACCGGCCCGGCGATCACGATCCAGGCTGCGCCGGTTGCGTTCGATACCAAGGATCCCGCCAAGAAGGGCATCGGCGCCTTCACCTGGGCGGGCGGCGTCGAGCTCACTTCCGACCAAACGTCGCGCCTGCATGGGCTCTCGGACATGAAGGTCTGGCCCGACGGCCGGGTGCTGGTGGTGGGCGACGAGGGGGATCTCTTGGAAGCCCACTTGGCGCTCGACTACGCCGGGCGCCTGACCGGGCTGACGAACGCCAAGCTCACCCCGGTGATCGGTGTGGACGGCCAGCCCGCGGCCAGCCACGGCAAGGTGGACTCCGACGCCGAGGGCATCGCCGAATTCGCCAACGGCGACCGGCTGATCAGCCTCGAGGAAAACGACCGCATCCTGCTCTATCCGCACACCGGCGGGCCGCCGCGACTCGCGCCCATGCCCGACGTGAAGTTCGCCCCCAATGCGGGAATGGAAGCGCTGGCCGCCTATCCCAAGGCCGGCCCCGACGCCTACGTGGTCGGGATCGAGGCCACGGGCGAGACGTTCATCTGCCGGCTCTCCGCCGCCTGCATCAAGGACCGCACCGTCGAGCTCAAGGACGGTTACGAGCTCTCGGCGGTGGAGGTGCTGTCGGGCGGGCGGATGGCCTATCTGTTGCGCGCCTTCGATCCCCTGCGCGGTGTCCGCGTCATTCTGCGGATCGTCGACGCCAGCGGCCGGGTGGAAGACCAGCTCGAGCTTGCCCGACCCTACACCATCGACAATTTCGAAGGCCTCGCGGCCGCGCCAAGTCCCAACGGCGGCCTGCGCTTCTATCTGATTTCCGACGACAATTTTTCGAGGTCCCAACGCACGCTTCTCGTGGCGTTCGACTGGCGACCGGGTAGCGGGAGTTAAGTCATGAGCCAGCAGGACGTCACCATTCCCACGCCGGATGGAAACGCCAGGGCCTTCGTCTTCACCCCGGACGAGGGCAAGGGCCCGTGGCCTGCGGTGATCATGTTCATGGACGCGCCGGCGATCCGCCCGGCCCTCTTCGAGATGGGCGAGCGGCTGGCCCAGTCGGGCTACTATGTCCTGCTGCCGGACCTCTTCTGGCGGGCCGGCCCTTATCCGCCGCTCGACATCGCCGCGGCGCGCGCCGGCGACCCGACCCAGCAGGCGCTGTTCGCCAAGCTGCGCGCATCGACCGACAACGAGCGCGCCATGCGCGACGCCAAGGCCTTCCTCGACTGGCTGCCCAGCCAGATGAAGGCCAAGTCCGACAAGGTGGGCGTCACCGGCTACTGCATGGGCGGCGGAATCGCGCTCCGGGCGGCCGGGACCTTCCCCAACCGAATCGCGGCGGCCGCCTCGTTCCACGGCGGCAACCTCGCCACTGAAGAGGCCAACAGCCCGCACCTGCTGGCGCCCAAGATGACCGCCAAGATCCTGGTGGCCGGCGCCGACGAAGACCGCTCCTACCCCGAGGAGCAGAACGAGCGCCTGACCGCGGCCTTGAAGGACGCACGGGTCGCCGCGACCGTCTCGATCTGGAAGGGCGCCAAGCACGGCTGGGTCCCAAAGGACATGCCGGTCTACAACCCCGAGGCCGCCGAGCGGCACTGGACCGAACTGGTCGCGCTGCTGGACGAGACGCTGAAGTAGGGCGGACGATGGACGAGACCCCGCGCCGCGCGGCCTGCTCCTGCGGGGCGCTCTCGGTGTCGCTGCATGGCCAACCGGCGCGGGTGGGCATGTGCCATTGCCTGGCGTGTCAGCGGCGCACCGGCAGCGCCTTCGGTGTGGCGGCGATCTTCCCGCGCGATCAGGT
>JBOHKZ010000188.1:0-24454 GCA_050729355.1 Phenylobacterium sp.
CGGCTGACCAATCTGCTGGAAGACGTCCGTTCGACGCTTCGCGAGAAGGAGATCGCCTTCACGAACCTCGCGGTCGTGGGCGATGCGATCAATCTGCGGATCACCGATCCGGCCCAGGTATCCGACGCGGCCAACGCCTTGCGCCAGTCGGTGGGCGCGCCGCTCGCCAGCACGGCCGGCGGCCGCGATATTTCGGTGAGCACGGCCCCTGACCAGCGCCTGCGCATCGCCTTCGTGCCCGCGGCCTTCGAGGCCGAGACGGCAAGGGCGGTCGAGCAGAACATCGAGGTCATCCGTCGCCGGATCGACCAGATGGGCACCAAGGAGCCGGACATCGCCCGCCAGGGCAAGGACCGGATCTTCATCCAGGCGGCGGGCGAGAGCGATCCCGAGCGACTGAAGAACGTCATCGGCCAGACCGCCAAGCTGACGTTCCAAATGGTCGACGAAAACGCGTCTCCGGCCGACCTGGCCGCCGGCCGCGTGCCTCCGGGTTCGGAGATCCTGGTCAGCACCGACGGTTTCGCGCCAAGCTATATCGTGAAGAAGCGCGCGGTGGTCAGCGGCGAAATGCTGACCAGCGCCTCGCCTGGCTTCGACCAGCAGACCGGCAAGCCGGTGGTCCAGTTCCGCTTCAACGGTATCGGCGCCCGGCGATTCGGCGACGTCACTCGCCAGAACATCGGCAAGCGCTTCGCCATCGTGCTGGACAAGAAGGTCATCTCCGCGCCGAACATCATCAGCGCCATCAACGGCGGCTCGGGACAGATCACCGGCAGCTTCACGGAGCAGAGCGCCAACGACCTGGCGGTGCTGCTGCGCGCAGGCGCGCTGCCGGCGCCGATGAAGGTCGAGGAACAGCGGACGGTGGGCGCCGAACTGGGGGCCGACGCCGTGAGCGCGGGCGCCATCTCGGCCATCGTCGGCCTGGTGGCCACCTTGATCTTCATGGTCCTGATGTACGGCGGGCTGTTCGGCGGGATCTCGATCCTCGGCCTGATCGTCAACGGGCTGATGATTATCGGCATCATGAGCTTCACCGGCGCCACCCTGACCTTGCCGGGCATCGCCGGCCTGATCCTGACGCTCGCCGTGGCCGTGGACGCCAACGTGCTGATCTACGAGCGGATGCGCGACGAACTGCGGGCCGGCAAGAGCCTGATCTCCTCGATGGATTCCGGGTTCTCACGGGCCATGGGCACGATCCTCGACGCCAACATGACCCACATCCTGTCGGCGCTGATCATGTTCCAGTTCGGCTCCGGCCCGGTACGCGGCTTCGCCTGGACGCTGGCAATCGGCGTCTTGACGACGGTATTTTCCGCCGTCCTCGTCACTCAAGTGCTTCTGGCCTGGTGGTTCCGCACCTTCCGCCCGAAGACCCTGCCGATCGCTTAAGGGACCACGTTCGTGAAATTCTGGCCCCTCATCAAAGTCCTGCCGGTTCGGACCCACTTCCGGTTCGTTCGGCTGTCGCGCTACGCTGCGATTCTCTCCATCCTGGCGGTGATCGGCTCGCTGGCCTTGTCGCTCTTCCCGTTCAAGCCGCCCTGCGGCGGCCTGGAGTGCGGCATCGACTTCAAGGGCGGCACCGTGATGGAGATCTCCACGGCCCCCAAGGCCGTCGACCTCGCCAAAGTGCGCTCGGCGGTGACCGAAATGCACATCGGCGACGTGCAGGTGCAGCCTTTCGGCAACGCCACCGAAGCCATGGTCCGGTTCCAGACGCCCCCCGGCGCCGATGGCAACGCCACGGTCCAGAAGGTGCAGGCCGCGCTGACCCAGGCCGTCGGGCCGGTCAAGTTCTCGAGGACCGAGCTGGTCGGGCCGAAGGTCTCGGGCGAGCTCTTCACCTCGGGCCTGATCGGCCTGGGCCTCGCGATCCTGCTGATGCTGATCTACATCTGGTTCCGGTTCGAGCTGCAGTTCGGCCTGGGCGCCGTGGCGGCGCTGTTCCACGACGTCTTCCTGACGTTCGGGCTGATCGCTGTCCTGAAGATCGAATTCAACCTGACGGCCGTAGCCGCGATCCTGACCATCATCGGCTATTCGATGAACGACACCGTCGTGGTCTTCGACCGGTTCCGTGAGAACCTGCGCAAGTACAAGCGCATGCCGCTGGCCGAGGTGATCGACATGTCGATCAACGAGATGCTGACCCGGACGATCATCACCAGCATGACCGCGGTTCTCGCCCTGGTCGCCCTGGCGATCTTCGGCGGGCCGTCGCTCTACGGGCTGTCGGTGATCATGCTGTTCGGCATCGTCATCGGCACCTACTCATCGATCTACATCGCCGCGCCGGTAATCCTGCTGTGGGGCGTGAAGCGCAGCGACGATCCCGCCGAGCCGCTGAAGCCGGCGACCGTCCGCTAGGCCGCGGGCGATGGCCCGCGACGCGCCTTCCATCGACGCCTACGGCGAGGGCGGCTTTCGGCTGGACGGCGAGCGCCACGAAGGCTCGCTGCTGATCGTCGGCGATGTGGCCCAGGCCTGGCCTGTGGCCTCCCTCGCCGAGCTTTCCGTCGAGGCGCTGAAGCCGGTGTTCGACGCCGGCCGTGCGGAGGTGGAGTTCCTGCTGCTGGGCCTGGGGGCAAGGAACGCCCTGCCGCCGCGCGCCATACGCGAGGCGCTGCTGGCCGCGGGCATGGGGCTCGAGTTCATGGATACGCCCTCCGCCGCGCGGCTCTACAACGTGCTCACCGCCGAGGGGCGGCGCGTGGCGGCGGCCCTGATCGCAGTCTAGGTCCGGCTTGCTTCCCGGCTGTGGCGAATGGCCCTATACCTACCCGCCAGGGCTGGAATCAGAGGGCGCATAGATGGCCGGACTACTTTCAAATTTCCGCAACACCGTGATCGTCAGCGTGATCCTCGCGCTGATCGTGCTGTTCGCCTATTCGACCGGGCCGCAAGGCGCAGGGCCGGTGTTCTGGCAGGGCGTGTTCCGGTGGCTGCACGTGTTCTTCGGCATCCTGTGGATCGGGCTGCTCTACTATTTCAACTTCGTCCAGATCCGGGTGATGCCGGCCGTGCCGGCCGAGCTGAAGCCGGGCGTGTCGAAATACATCGCCCCCGAGGCGCTGTTCTGGTTCCGCTGGGCGGCCCTGATCACCGTGATCATGGGCCTCGTGATCGCCGGCAGCCGCGGCTACACCGTTCAGACCCTGACCTTCGGGCAGGTCGGCGAGACGGATCCGGCCAGCATGAAGCAGCACGCGCTGCTGGGCCTGGGCATGTGGCTGGGCATCATCATGATGATCAACGTCTGGGGCTTTATCTGGCCGAACCAGAAGCGCGCCCTCGGTCTCGTTGAGGCCGACGCCGACACCAAGGCGAAGTCGGCGCGGTTGGCGATGCTGTTCTCGCGGACCAACATGCTGCTCTCCATCCCGATGCTGGTGAGCATGACCATGTCGCAGACGATCTTCGGCTAAGCTTCGAAACAAGCTTCACGAAAAGAAGGCCCGCCTTAACCGGCGGGCCTTTTTATATGCCGCCATGATAGACGACGCGCTCATGGACGCAGACGAGCTCGACGGCCTGGACGGGCTGCTGCGGCGCGTGGATCCCGATCGGTGGCTGTCGAGCCGCTTCATCGCCGATCCCGTGACCCGCGAAGACGTGCTGGCGATCTATGCCTATGACCATGAGCTGGCGCGGGCGCCGCGGGTGGCTTCGAACCCGTTGCTGGGCGAGATCCGCCTGACCTGGTGGCGCGAAGCATTGGACGAAATGTTCGAGGGACGCACGGTCCGCGCCCATCCGACGGCGCAGGCGCTCGCCGACGTAGTGCGCCGCCACAAACTCGCCCGCGGTCCGCTGGAAACGATGATCGACGCCCGCTACCGCGAGCTCGACACGACGCCGATGAGCGAGAACGAGCTGCTGGACTGGGCGCGCGACACCGGCGGCCTGGCCGCGCAGCTGGCCGCCCAGATCCTAGATCCCGCCACCGACGCCAAGCTGGCGCTGGCCGGCGGGGCGGCCTGGGCGCTGGGCAAGCGGCTCGCCGACCGGCCGGAGCTGCGCCCGACGTTCCTGCGGGTGATCCACGCTGCGCGCGGGGCGTCCCACGCGCTGAGCGTGGCGGCGTTCCCGGCGGTGGCCCATGCGGCCCTGGCTGGCCGCCCGTCGAAGAACGACTTCTCGCGGAGACTCAGGCTGACCGTCGCGGTGGCGCGGGGGAAGATCTAGCCGCCCGGACGCCCGGGTCGGATCCGCGGCCGCCATCGCGGCACGGCGGCTGTGAAGGCGGCGTAGTCTTGAGGGAATGCGCGTCGCAGGGTCGGCTCTTCGTACATCAGGACGAAGAGATGGAAGCCCAGCCAGACGACAGCGGCGTAAGGCAATAGTCGCGGATCGGCGAAGAAAGCCGCCTGACCCAGGATCAGCGTCACCACGGCCACGTACATCGGGTTGCGGACCCGCCGGTAAGGACCGGTCACGACCAGCCGGTCGGGCGGCGCCACCGGTGCGGGCGTCCCGTGGCCCTGCAGGGCGAACCGCCCAAAGCACTCCACCAGCAGGTAGAGCCCGCCGGCCATCAGCGCGAGGCCCAGGGCCCGAAGCCCCGGCGGGGCCTCGTGGAACCGCCAGCCGTTGATCCACCAGGGCAGGAGGCCAGCAATGGTCCCGGGCGCCAGGATCAGGAACAGGAACGAGAAAATGAGGGCCGGGGACCGGCGCATCGGCGGCGCTCCCGGCGCTCGTGCAGCTCCCTAGCCTAGCACAGGTCCGCTACTCCGCCGCCTCGAGCACCTTCCCCGCCAGCCAGCCCTCGAGGTCCGCCAGGGCGCGCTCGCCCATCAGCCGCTTCTTGGCCCGCCCGCGCTCCTTGTGCGGCAGGCGCTTGCCGTCGGCGCCGTGCCGCGGCCCTTCCAGGGGCGGCAGGAGCCCGTAGTTGATGTTCATCGGCTGGAACGAGCCCTTGCCCGCGTCCAGGTGCCCGCCGGTGATGTGGCCGACCAGCGCGCCCAGCGCCGTCGTCGGCGGCGGGATCACGACATCGCGACCCAGGCGCTCGGCCGCGGCGAACCGCCCGGCCAGCAGGCCCACGGCGGCGCTCTCGACATAGCCCTCGACGCCGGTGACCTGGCCCGCGAACCGCAGGCGCGGATCGACCTTCAGCCGCAGCGAGGCGTCCAGCAGGCGCGGGCTGTTGAGGAAGGTGTTGCGGTGCAGGCCGCCCAGGCGGGCGAACACCGCCTTCTCGAGGCCCGGGATCATCCGGAAGATATCGGTCTGGGCGCCGTGCTTCAGCTTGGTCTGGAAGCCGACCATGTTCCAGAGCGTGCCCAGCGCGTTGTCCTGGCGCAGCTGGACAATGGCGTGGGCCTTCACCAGCGGGTCGCGGGGATTGGTCAGGCCCACCGGCTTCATCGGCCCGTGCCGCAAGGTCTCGCGGCCGCGCTCGGCCATCACCTCGATAGGCAGGCAGCCGTCGAAATAGGGGACGTGCTCCCAGTCCTTGAATTCCGATTTCGGACCGACCAGCAGGGCGTCGATGAAGGCCTCGTACTGGGCCTTGTCCATGGGACAGTTGATGTAGGCCGCCGCGTCGCCGCCGGGGCCTTCCTTGTCGTAGCGCGACTGGCGCCAAGCCACGTCCATGTCGACGCTTTCCAGGTGGATGATCGGCGCGATGGCGTCGAAGAACGACAGTTCGCCCTCGCCGGTCAGCTTGAGGATCGCGTCGGACAGCGCGGGCGAGGTGAGGGGGCCGGTGGCGACCACCACGCTGTCCCATTCGGCCGGCGGCAACCCGGCGATCTCCTCGCGGGCGATGGTCACCAGGGGATGGGCTTCGAGGCGGGCGGTGACTGCCTGGGCGAACCCGTCCCGGTCGACGGCCAGCGCGCCTCCGGCCGGCACCTGATGGGCGTCGCCCGCCGACATGATAATCGAACCCAGCTTGCGCATCTCGGCGTGCAGCAGGCCGACGGCGTTGCCGGTCCAGTCGTCGGCGCGGAAGGAGTTGGAACAGACGAGTTCCGCAAGCTGGTCGGTCTGGTGGGCGTCGGTGCCGCGCACGGGCCGCATCTCGTGCAGAACGACGGGAACGCCGGCCTCGGCGATCTGCCAGGCGGCTTCCGAGCCGGCGAGGCCGCCGCCGATCACATGGACTGGAGAATTCGTCATACGTGGCTAAGTAGCAACTGACGGGCAGGATCGCGAGCGGGGCCTTGCACGCAACAGCACAGCCGCTCAACGTTGCAGCTAAAGGGGTGGCCGACTCGTTCCCTCGGAGCGAGATCGAGCCTTAAGGATACGAATGAACGGTTTTTCGGCGAGCGAAGCCGCCTTGGAGGGCTTCCGCCTCACCCGGGAGCGCCCGGGGACCATAGCGGCCTGGAGCGTCATCAACTTTGTGGGCGTTACGACCATCGGCGGGCTGATGCTGGCGAGCCTCGGCGCGCCGCTCATCGAGTACATCAAGAAGGGCGGGCTGAACTCGATCCACCCCGAGGAGCTGGCGAGCGTGCTCACCGCCTCTTGGCCGGCGTTCTTCGGAATCATGGCCGTGGTGATCCTTTTCCTGTCGATCATGACCGCGGGGATTTTCCGCATTGTCCTGCGCCCCGGCGAGAAGGGCTTCGCGCATCTGCGTCTGGGCAAGGACGAGATCCGGCTGTCGGCGGTGAACCTGATGCTGCTGCCGATGGGCCTGGTGTTCCTGGCGATCGTCGACCTGGTGGGCGCGCAGGTGGCCTCCAAGAGCGGCAACCTCGCGGGCCTGGTGGCCGCAGCCCTGGTGGCCGCGCCGATGGTCTGGGTGGGCGTGCGCCTGTCGCTGGCGACGCCGATGACCTTCGCCGAGCACCGGATATCCCTGAAGGACGCCTGGGGGCTGACCCGCGGGCGGTTCTGGCCGCTGTTCGGGATGATCCTGCTGGCGGTGATTTTCTACATCATCATCTGGGCCCTGATCCTGATCATCTACGCCGCCCTGACCCAGATGGGCGGCGGCCCGGACAACATGCTGGGCGCCAAGGGCGTCGGCATCTCGCCGATGGCTGTGGTGATCCTGCTGCTCACCCTGGCGCTGCAGATGATCCTGCCGGTGCTGCAGTCGGTGATGATCTATGCGCCGTTCGCGGTGGCCTATCAGCAGTTGCACGGCGACCAGCCGGCCAATCCGCTGCGCGCGCGCATGGAGCACGGCTGACCCCGCGATGATCCGGTTTTCGGCGAGCGACTCGGCCCTGGAGGGCTTCCAGATGCTGCGCACCCACTGGCGGGTGATCACGGGTTGGGCGCTTTTCCACTTGCTGGCCCTGGTCGCCATGATCGTGGTCACGGTGATCGTCGGCGTGGGAATCGGCCTCGCCGCCGGTGTCGACGAGGGTTCGGGCGCGGCGGGCGTCATCGGCGGTCTGGCCGGCGTGTTGGTGACCGCGCTGATCGAGACCGTGCTGATCGCCGGCCTCTACCGACTGATGCTGCGGCCCGGCGATCCGGGTTTTCTGCACCTGCGACTGGGCCGCGACGAGGGCCGGCTGTTCGTAGTGTGGCTGGTCTTTGTCTGTGGCGTCGCGCTCTTCGCAGGCTTGGCGACGGCGTTGGGCGGTCTGGCCGGGCAGGCGGGCCCTGCGGTTCGAGTCGCGGCGGGTCTCCTCGCCGCGCTCGTTGGGGGATGGCTGGCGCTTCGCTTCGGCCTGGTTGGCCCGATCAGCTTCGCCGAGGGTCGGATCGACTTCCCCACATCTTGGCGGCTGACCAAGGGCCAAGGCTGGCCGCTGCTTGGCATGTGGTTCCTCAACTTCTGCCTGGTGATGTTCGTGTGGCTGGCGCTCTACCTGGCGGTCTTCGTGGTCTCGGGCCTGCTGACCGGCTTCCACGGCTTCGCGTCCGCCGATGACGCCGAGGCGCTGATGACTCACCCCGGGCGCTATCTCATCGAAGCGATCGTCCCGGTCCTGGCCCTGCCGGCCCTCCTGGTCCTCAGTCAGGCGCCCTGGGTGGCCGCCTACCGCGCCCTTTCGCGGCCGGCGGCCTAGGCGTCGGCGCTGGGCCGCGCCGTGGCGCGGGCGTGCCAGGCCTTCAGGTCCTCGAATTCGTCCTCAATGGGCAGGCCGATCCAGCCAGCGAAGTCGACCGTCGAGAGCAGGCAGATGTCGGCCATTGAATAGCTGTCGCCAACCAGCCAGGTTTTCCCTTCCAGTTCGCGGTTCAGCCACTTCTGCGCGCCCTTGTAGGTCTCGCGGTTGGCCTCGCCGAAGTCCTTGTACTGGGTCAGCAGGGCGGCGGTGCGGGGGTGGGCGTGGCGCCAGAAGTTGCCGACCGGCATCATCACGGTGAATTCGACCCGGCGGACCCACATGTCGACCAACGCCTTCTCGACCGGTGTCGTGCCGAACATCGGCGGCTCAGGCTGGGTCTCGTCGAAATAGCGGCAGATGGCGACGGTCTCTGAGATGCAGGTGCCGTCGTCCAGCTCGAGCGTCGGCAGTTGGCCCATGGAGTTCTTCTCGCGGAACTCCTGCGCCTTGTGCTCCCGCTTCATCATGTTCACGGGCGTCTCGGGGAGTTCGATCCCTTTCTCGGCGAGGAACATGCGCACCCGGCGCGGATTGGGGGCGGGGTTCGGCGCGCCGTAAAGGATCAAGGGTCGTCTCCAATGCTCAAATCAATGGCGTGGAGGCTATTTCAAACAATCGTTCGAGGGAAGCCGCGGGCGACTGCGCGGCCTAACCCTCCCCGCTAAGGGGAGGGGTGAGTTCAATCAGGCGCTGACCAGCTTCTTCACGCGCCCCACGCGACGCTTTTCGTGGCGTTCGAGGAGTTCGGCGAGGTAGCGGCCGGTCCAGCTCTTGGGGTTGGCGGCGACCTGTTCGGGCGTGCCGAAGGCCACGATCTCGCCGCCGCCGTCGCCGCCCTCCGGACCGAAGTCGAGGATCCAGTCGGCGGTCTTCACCACGTCGAGGTTGTGCTCGATGACCACGACGGTGTTGCCCTGGTCGACGAGCTCGTGGAGCACCTCCAGCAGCTTCTTGGTGTCCTCGAAGTGCAGGCCCGTGGTCGGTTCGTCGAGGATGTAGAGGGTCTTGCCCGTAGCGCGGCGCGACAGCTCCTTCGAGAGCTTCACCCGCTGGGCCTCGCCGCCCGACAGCGTGGTGGAGGACTGACCCACCTTCACGTAGCCGAGGCCCACGCGCTTCAGGGTCTGCATCTTCTCGCGCAGCACCGGCACGGCCTTGAAGAACTCGGCGGCTTCCTCGACCGTCATGTCCAGGACGTCGGAAATCGACTTGCCCTTGAACAGGATCTCCAGGGTCTCGCGGTTGTAGCGGTGGCCGTGGCAGACGTCGCAGGTGACGTAAACGTCCGGCAGGAAGTGCATCTCGATCTTGATCAGGCCGTCGCCCTGGCAGGCCTCGCAGCGGCCGCCCTTGACGTTGAAGCTGAACCGGCCGGGCCCGTAGCCACGGGCCTTGGATTCCGGCAGGCCGGCGAACCAGTCGCGGATCGGCTGGAAGGCGCCGGTGTAGGTCGCGGGGTTCGAGCGCGGCGTGCGGCCGATGGGCGACTGGTCGATGTCGATGACCTTGTCGAACATCTCCAGCCCCTCAATCTTCTCGTGCGGGGCGGGGGCGTCCGAAGCGTTGTGCAGCCGCCGGGCGGCCGCTTTGTAGAGGGTCTCGATGGTGAAGGTGGACTTGCCGCCGCCCGAGACGCCGGTGACGCAGGTGAAGGTGCCCTGCGGGATCTCGCCGGTGACGTTCTTCAGGTTGTTGCCGGTGGCGCCGATGACGCGCAGCACCTTCTTCTTGGAGATCGGCCGGCGCTCCTGCGGCACCTCGATCTCGCGGGTGCCCGAGAGGTACTGGCCGGTCAGACTCCGGGGCTCGGCCATGACGTCCTCGGCCGTGCCCTGGGCGATGATCTCGCCGCCGTGGACGCCGGCCGCCGGACCCATGTCGATCACATAGTCGGCGGTGAGGATCGCCTCCTCGTCATGCTCGACGACGAGCACGGAGTTGCCGAGGTCGCGCAGGCCCTTGAGGCTGACCAGCAGGCGCGCGTTGTCACGCTGGTGTAGGCCGATCGACGGTTCGTCGAGGACGTAGAGCACGCCGGTCAGGCCCGACCCGATCTGGCTGGCCAGACGGATGCGTTGGCTCTCGCCGCCGGAGAGCGTGCCGGAGTTGCGCGACAGGTTCAGGTAGTCGAGGCCGACGTTCACCAGGAAGCGGAGCCGGTCGACGATCTCCTTCAGGATCCGCCGGGCGATCTCCATCTGCTTTTCGGTGAGCTGGGCCTCCAGCCCCTCGAACCACTCCTTGGCGTGCTTGATCGAGAGCAGGGAGACCTCGCCGACGTGCTTGCCGGCGATCTTCACGGCGAGCGCTTCCGGCTTCAGGCGATAGCCATGGCAGGCCTCGCAAGGCGTCTCGCCCTGGTATCGGCCAAGCTCCTCGCGAACCCACGAGGAGTCCGTCTCGCGCCAGCGACGCTCCAGGTTCGGCAGCACGCCTTCGAAGGTCTTGTTGACCTCGTACTTGCGGGCGTTGTCGTCATAGATGAAGCGGATCTTCTCCGCGCCGGAACCGTGCAGGATCACCTGCTTGGCCTCGTCCGACAGCTTGCCGAACGGCACGTCCATCGAGAAGCCGTAGTGGCGCGCCAGCGCCTGCAGGGTCTGGGTGTAGAGCGGCGAGGGTCCCTTGGCCCAAGGCGAGATCGCGCCCTTGTGCAGGGTCTTTTCCTTGTCCGGCACCACCATGTCGGCGTCGAAGGCGAGCTTCATGCCCAGGCCGTCGCAGACCGGGCAGGCGCCGTAGGGATTGTTGAACGAGAACAGCCGGGGCTCGATCTCGCTGATCGTGAAGCCGGAGACCGGGCAGGCGAACTTCTCGGAGAAGAGCAGGCGCCGGGGCTCCTCCTCGCCGGGGTCCTTGTCGGCCCATTCTGCCACCGCGATGCCGTCGGCCAGCTTGAGCGCGGTCGCCAGGCTGTCGGCGTAACGGGTGTCCTGGCCCGGCTTGGTGACGATCCGGTCCACGACGATGTCGATGTCGTGCTTGAACTTCTTGTCGAGGGTCGGCGCGTCCTCGATCAGGTACAGCTCGCCGTTGACCTTGACGCGCTGGAAACCCGCCTTCTGCCACTCGGCGAATTCCTTCTTGTACTCGCCCTTGCGGCCGCGGATCACCGGGGCCAACAGGTTGAGGCGCGTGCCTTCGGGCAGGGCGTTCAGCTTGTCGACCATCATCGAGATGGTCTGGCTCTCGATCGGCAGGCCGGTGGCCGGCGAATAGGGGACGCCGACCCGCGCCCAGAGCAGGCGCATGTAGTCGTGGATCTCGGTGACCGTGCCGACGGTCGAGCGCGGGTTGCGGCTGGTGGTCTTCTGCTCGATGGAGATAGCCGGCGACAGGCCCTCGATCAGGTCCACGTCCGGCTTGCTCATCAGCTCCAGGAACTGGCGCGCATAGGCCGACAGGCTCTCGACGTAGCGGCGCTGACCCTCGGCGTAGATGGTGTCGAAGGCGAGCGAACTCTTGCCCGAGCCGGAAAGCCCCGTCAGCACGACCAGTTCGCCGCGCGGGATATCCACGCTGACGTTCTTCAGATTGTGCTCCCGCGCGCCACGCACGCGGATCAGATTCAACTGTTCGGCCATGTTGTCCCGGAAACGCCCTGGAGCCGTCCGGAGGTCCCCGGCGGCGACCTCTTAATGTAATGCGCAGACTCAGAACTAACACAGGAACATAACCGGAACAAATGACCTGCGACAACTCGGGCCGTGCGGGTTGCTGACACCACGGTGGCAGCAGGGCGGGCGGCGGCCGTCAGAGGTACCCGGTCAGCGCTGGCGGATTTTGCCAGTTGTCATCCAGGCCGTCGGAATAGCGGATTGGAGCCCCGGCGAATTCCTCGGGCGTCGCGTCGTCCAGCGTCGACACGAATATCCCGACGAACGGGCCGCCCATGTAGTCGGCGTCACCCGTGGAATGAGTGCGGACGGCGCAGGCCGGGCAGTGGAACTTCACCGGGGCCTCGGCATGCCGGCGGTAGGCCACGACTCTCTCGGCGCCCCGCGTGATCCGGAACGCGTCCGGCTGGACGAAAGCCGTCCAGGCGCGGGCCTTCAGGCAGAAGGTGCAGTTGCACCGGCCCGTTCCGTTGGCGAGGTCGAGGTCGGCTTCGTAGGCGACGGCGCCGCAGTGGCAGCTTCCTTGATAGGTCTTGAGCATGGTTCACCTCGCGTTGGCGCCGTCGTAACGCGCGGCTGCTGCCATCGTGGCGTCAGCAGGGGCCTAGGGCAGGGCGGCGAGGAACGCCCTGACCACCGCTGCGGAGTTGTCCGAGGCGAGCTGGAAGAAGGTGAGCGCCTGGTTCTTGCCCGGGTCGCCGCCAGCCAGGTCGGAAAGGCTGCGGAAAGCGATGAACGGCGTTGCGTTGACGTAGGCCACCTGGGCCACCGCGGCGCTTTCCATGTCGAGCACCTTGGCTGCGAAGGCGTCGTAGGCCCAGGTGCGGACCGCCGCGTTGTCGACGAAGCTCTGGCCGGAGACGCCGTTGCCGCCCACCACCACGCGCGGTTCCTTGGCGAGGCAGCGCTCGGCGGCGCAGCGCTTCAACTTGACCTTGCCGGCGACGTCGCGGGCGGTGGCCAGCATGGCGGGATCGGCCGGGAACCAGACGCGGCGTTCCACCTGGCCGGGCGCCCGGGTGACCACCACGCCGCGCGGATACATCATGCCGAAGGGCGGCAGCTTCTCGGCCGCCAGCAGTTCTCCCTGCGGCGGCTCGAACTTGCCGGGCGCGACCTCGCGGGCCAGCGCGTTCTCCAGGTACTGGCCCCACTGCTCGGCCACCACCACGTCGCCGACGTCCAGCGCCGGGTCGACGCCCCCGGCGATGCCGGAGAACACCACGCGGGTGACCTTGAACCGGTCCAGCGCCGCTTGGGTGGTCATAGCGGCGTTGACCATGCTCATGCCGCTCAGGAACAGAACTACGGGCTTGCCCTCGAGCACCCCGGTGGTGAAGGTCGCGCCGGCCTGGACATAGTCGTGCTTGTCGGCGGTGGCGGCCTTCAGCGCAGTCATTTCCGGCCCGAACGCCGAGATCACCGCCGTGCGCGGGGTCTCGTCTAGCCGTTGCGCCAGCGCAGGGCGCGCGAACGTCAGTAGGCAGATGAAAGTCAGCAGCACCCGCATCATTGCGGCTTCTCCGCCAGCGCCTGGGCCTCTCGCATGACCCGAAGGACGTTGCCGCCCCAGAACTTCGCGACGTCGTCCTTGGAGTAGCCGGCCTTCAGCAGGGCGGCCGTGATCTTCGGATAGTCGGTGATGTCCTCCAGGCCGGCCAGCCCGCCGCCGCCATCGAAGTCGCCGCTCATGCCGACGTGGTCGATCCCGGCCACATCGATGGCGTGCAGGACGTGCTTCATGAAATCGTCGAAGGTGGCGCGCGGCACGGGCCACCTGGCGTCGATTTCCCGGCGCTCGGCGGTCAGCGCGACGACCTCGGCCTCGGTGCGTTTGCCAGGCGCCTGCATCTTCTTGGCCAGCCCGGCCAGGGCGGCGTCGCGCTCGGCGATCTTCACCGGCGCGATCATGTAGTTGGAGAAGGCGTTGATCTGGATCACGCCGCCCTTGGCCGCCAGCGCCTTCAGATGGGCGTCGTCGATGTTGCGCGGGCTGTTGAAGATCGCCCGCGAGCCGGTGTGCGACAGGATGATCGGCGCCTTGGAGAGCGCCAGCATGTCGTCCAGCACGGTGTCGGCCGAGTGGCTGGCGTCGAGCACGATCCCCATGCGGTTGGCCTCGGCCACGAACTGCTTGCCGAGCGGCGAGAGGCCGCCCCACTCCGGCTTGTCGGTGGCGCTGTCGCCCAGCTCGTTGTTCAGGAAGTGCACCGGCCCCATCAGCCGCACGCCGAAGGCGTAGAAAGTCTTCATCAGGCTGAGGTCTTTGCCGAAGGGGTTGCCGTTCTCCATGCTGATGAAGACGAAGCGCTTGCGGCGCCTGGCGATGTCGAGGGCCTGATCCGGCGTGAGGGCGATCTCGAACTGCTTCGGGTTGGCGGCGACCATCTCGTGAATCTCGAGACCGCGCACGAGGGCCGCGTCGCGGGCCTTGAGATCGCCTTCCGGGCCTCGCGCGCCCTGCGGCGTGAAGATCGCGAAGAAACCGCCGTCGACGCCGCCGGAAACCATCCGCGGATAGTCCACCTGGGTGCCGTCCACCGCGACGTCGTGGCGGTCCATGATGTTCCAGCCCGGGCGGCTGAGGTTGGCGGGCGTGTCGAAGTGGGTGTCCAGCACGATCAGGCTCTGATGGACCCTGCGTTCGCCCCAGCTCTGGGCGTGGACGGGGAGGGCGGCGGAGGCCAGCAGGGCGGCGACGAGGCAGGTGCGGACGAACAAGGCGCGACTCCAGGCGGCGGAACGTTGCGCTCCTGTCTAGCGCGCTCCGCCCGCCGCCGTCCCGGTCAAGCTAGGTCGACTCGCTAAGCCCGATCGATACGCGCGGCGAAGCAGCCGCGGCCGGCGTTGTGGGCGTGCAAATAGGCAGCCTGCGGGTTCTCGAAGAGCTGCAGGATCAGCGCCTCGACCTCCGCGCCCGGAACCACGTCGGCGTCGAGCATCATGCCGGCCTCGTCGAAGGCGCGAAGCGAGATCGCCTTGCGGACCGTCAGCACCGGCGGGACCTCGTCGACGAAGGTCTTCGGCGCCGTCGCCCGCTCGTTGACGAAGATGGCGTGGCGTCCCTGATAGGGCGTCTCGGCGGGCTGATACTCGTGGTTCAGGAGCAGGAGGGTGTCGCCGGGTTGGGCGTCCTCCAGTAGCACGCGGCATGGGAAGCCGACCGGCGCGTCTGCGGTCATGCGGACGACATTCCGGGCGGCCAGCTCCTCGTCCGGCAGGCCGAACAGCGGCTCGAACGGTTCGACCGGCAGGCCGGTGATCGAATAGCTCATCGGAAACTCCATTCAGTGGGCGTCGTGGAAGATGACGCCGAGGGTGTGGCGCCGGCCGGAGCGCAGCCGGCTGACGCCGTGGCGCAGGTTGACGCGATAGGTCCCGCGGCCGCCCTGCACGGGTCGGTGGTGGACGGGGAAGATCACCGCGTCGCCCTTCGTCAGCGGGACCACTTCGGCGCGCGACTGCATGCGCGGGCGCTGCTCGGTCAGCACGAACTCGCCGCCGGTGAAATCGCGGCCGGGCTCCGATAGCAGGACGGCGAGCTGCAGCGGGAAGACGTGCTCGCCGTAGAGATCCTGGTGCAGGCAGTTGTAGTCGCCCTCGCCGTAGCGCAGCAGCAGCGGGGTCGGGCGCGTCTGGCCGTCGGCATGGCAGCGGGCGAGGAATTCGGCGTGGTCCGCGGGGTAGCGGAGGTCGATCCCCATCTGGCCGTTCCAGCGGTTGGCGATGGCGGCGAGCGGCGGATAGAAGGCCGCGCGCAGGTCGGCCACGAGGTCCGGCAGCGGATAGGCGAAGTAGCGGTATTCGCCGCGTCCGAAGCCATGGCGGCTCATCACCACGCGGCTGCGGAAGAGCGGGTCGCTGTCGTACCAGGCAGCGGCGGTCTCGCACTCGCCGGGCGACAGCAACGCCGGGACGAGGGCGGCGCCGTGGGCGTCGAGATCGCGCGCCAGATCGGCCCAGGGCAGGGCGTCGATCCGGTCGGCGAGGGCGGGCGAGGCGACTGTGGCGTCCATGGCCATCAGATCGCGCCGGGCCGCCGAACCTGCAATGCGGCGATCCGAACACATGTCCGAAAGCCGCTAGATGGGGCGTCTCCTCAGCCCACCGCGGCCATCGGCGGCGGCGGGGCCTTGGCGGCCTCTTCCAGCAACCAGGCGCGGAAGGCGGAGAGGCCTCGCTTCGGCGGCGCGTCGGGGATGACCAGGTGGAACTTGGCCGGCGTCGGCGTGAAGCCGTAGGGCGCGACCAGGCGTCCCGCGGCGATGTCGTTGGCGACGTAGATCCAGGGCGAGAGGCCGACGCCCAGCCCCGCCACGGCGGCCTCCAGCATGTAGAACAGGTGCTCGTACTCGCGGTTGTCCTTGGCCTCGGGCACGACGATGCGAGCGTGCTCGGACCACTCGTCCCAGGCCTGGCGATGCGGGCGGGTGTGCAGCCGGGGCAGGCTCGCCAGGTCCGCTCCGTTGACCATGAGGCCCGGGGCTACGACCGGCCCGTGGAAGTTGTCCAGGAACGGCGTCGCGTTTCCGCCGGCGGCGGTCTCGGTCAGCCGGATCGCGGCGTCGAAGGGCTCGCGGGCGAAGTCGACAGGACCGTAGGCCTCGGTCACGCGGATCGAGAGCTCTGGGTGGCGCGCATGGAAGCCGGAAAGCCTCGGGATCAGCCACTTCATGGCCAACGTCCCGACGCACGAGATGTGCAGTTCGCGGTCGCCCGCGGCGCGCACGTCGGTGAAGATCTTCTCCAATTCGTCGAATGTTCCGCCGAGCGAGCGGGCCATCCGGTCGCCGGAGTCCGTGAGTTTCAGGGCGTTGCGGGGCCCCTGGGTCAGCTTGACGCCGACGGTCTGCTCCAGGCTGCGGACCTGGCGGCTGACCGCTCCGTGCGTCACGCAAAGCTCGTCGGCGGCCAAGCTCATCTTGCCCAGCCGGGCGAAGGCTTCGAAGGCCCGTAAGGCCGTCAGGGGGAGTTGGCTGCGCTTGGCCATGTGACCTCAGCTCACGAACGTTGCCTTCGTATACCGCCGCTCTGTACGGCAGGTAAGCGACATATCAGCGTCGGGTTCGTGAGTTCAGATCACAGATACGTGGGGCGTTCATTCTCGTCAGGCCGCGGTGGACGCGGCAGGAGGTGGAGATCGGCCACGTAGCAACGGACCGACCACCACCACCAATCCCAGGTTCGACGCAGCCACGCGCGGCGGGGGAGGGCGCGGGCTGTGCGGATGTCGAGGCGTTCGACACGCATCGGAACCTCCTGGATCGCCGCGATGATCGCGACGGCGCAGCGGCCGCACAAACGACCATTGCGGCGCGGCTTCGTGAGCCGGCCTCACGGCCGCCCTTGTTCCACCAGCAGCGATCGCATAAATCCGCAGCCTCGAACCGAAGGAGCCCCGGCCATGCGCCTGACGACGGACCCCCGCCTCGTCCCGAACGTCAACGCAACCTTGGTCGGCCATGCCCAGCTTCGCGACACTCGACAGCCTCAGCTACCGCACGCCTGAGGGCCGCAGCCTTTTCGAAAACCTGACTCTAGCCTTCGGAGCCGAACGCACCGGCCTCGTGGGGCGCAACGGCGTGGGCAAGACCACGCTGCTGCGCCTGATCATGGGCGAGCTCGTCCCGGCCGCGGGAAGCGTGACCGTGCGTGGCAGGGTGGGCGTACTGCGCCAGGCCGTGCAGCCGCCGCCCGGCGCCAGCGTCGCCGATCTGCTGGGGGTGGCTGAAGCCCTGGCGAGGTTCGCGCGGATCGCGGACGGCGGGGGAAGCGAGGACGATCTCGCCGAGGCCGACTGGGGCCTGGAGGCGCGGCTAGCTGCGGCGCTCGGCGAGGTCGGTCTGGACGGCCTGGCGCTCGATCGGCCGGCGGCAAGCCTGAGCGGCGGCCAGGTCACGCGCGCGGCGCTGGCGGGCTTGCTGGCGCTGGAGCCGGACCTGCTGATCCTCGACGAGCCGACCAACAACCTCGACGCCCAGGCCCGGGCGTTGGTGGCCCGGGTGTTGGGCGGCTGGCGGGGCGGCGCGATCGTCGTCAGCCACGACCGCGAACTGCTGCGGCGCATGGATCGGATCGTCGAGCTGAGCGGGCTGGGCGCGAAGGTCTATGGCGGCAACTACGACCTCTATAGCGAGCGCAAGGCCGCTGAGGAGGCGGCCGCGGCGCGCGACCTGGCTGACGCCGAGCGAACGCAGGCGCGGGTGGCGCGCGAGGTGCAGCAGGCGGCCGAACGCAAGGCGCGCCGCGACGCGGCCGGCAAGCGCTTCGCCGCCAAGGGCTCGGAGCCCAGGATCGTGCTCGGCGCCATGGCTGAGCGGGCGGAGGGCAGCGGCGGCCGCGAGAGCCGGCTGGCCGACCGCCTGCGCACCGAAGCCGCCGCTGGGCTGGCCCAGGCCCAGGGCAAGGTCGAACGCCTGCGCAAGTTGGGGTTCGAGCTGCCGGCCTCGGGCCTCGCCGTCGGCAAGACGGTGCTGGCGTTCGAGGAGGTCGGCTTCGGCTATCCGGGCGGCCTGCCGATCCTGCAGGACGTCTCGTTGCGCATCGTGGGCCCTGAGCGGGTGGCGGTCAGCGGGCCGAACGGTACGGGCAAGACGACGCTGATCCGGTTGGCGGCCGGCGAACTGCAGCCAACGGCAGGGCGGGTCGTGCGCGGCGCGGCCATAGCCTTCCTCGACCAGCAGACGGCGATGCTGCGGCCCGATGAGACCCTGGTGGAGGCCTTCCGGCGGTTGAACCCCCAGTCAGGCGAGAACGCGGCCCGCGCGGCCCTGGCGCGCTTCCTGTTCCGCAATGTCGCGGCCGACAAGCTGGCGGCGTCCCTGAGCGGCGGCGAGCGCCTGCGCGCAGCGCTCGCCTGCACGCTGATGGCCGAGCGGCCGCCGCAACTGCTGATCCTGGACGAGCCGACCAACCACCTCGACCTGGACTCGATCGAGGCGGTGGAGGCGGCCCTCAGCGGCTACGACGGCGCCCTGCTGCTGGTCAGCCACGACCGCGACTTCCTGGCGGCGGTCGGGGTGGAGCGGGAGATATCCCTCTAGGCCGCTACCTTCCGCAGCACCCTGAACACCGCGTTGGCGCGGGCGCAGGGTTGGCCGTCGGCTGTGACGAACGCCTGGGTGAAGCAGAGCGTCGAGCCCGGCTTCACGAAGACGGTGTCGAACTCCAGCCACTGGCCTTCCAGCGCCGACCCCAGGAAGTCCACGGTCAGGTTGACGGTGACCAGGCTCGAGACGTCGCCGAGCGTGCGAGCGCAGGAGAGCCCCATGGCATTGTCGGCGAGCGCCGAGATCAGGCCGCCATGGACGAAGCCGCGGCTGTTGGTGTGGGCCAGTCCGGCGCGCAGGCCCAGAACCACCGCGCCCTGCGCCTTTCGGCTGTAGATCGGCTCCCAGGGGTCGGTGACCGGACTCTTGCGGTCGTGTGGCGCGAAGCCGAGCGGCGGAGCGAGGGCTTGGGTTTCCATGGGGCCATCCTCACGCCGCCGCCGCCAGCCGCGCGAGGCTGGCCAGCGTGCCAGAGCAGGCCCGCGCGGCCTCGTGGCCCTTCACCCGGAAGTGCTCGTGGAAGAACCGTTGGTGCACTTCATGGTCGTGGAAGTGGTGCGGGGTCAGCACCACCGAGAAGATCGGCGTCTCGGTGGAAAGCTGCACCTGCATCAGGGCGTTGACCACGGTCTCGGCCACGAACTCGTGGCGATAGATGCCGCCGTTGACCCCGAAAGCCGCGCCGACGATGGCGGCGTAGCGGCCGGTGCGGGCCAGCGTCTGGGCGTGTAGTGGGATCTCGAAGGCTCCGGGGGTTTCGAAGCGCTCGATGACGTCGGCGCCGAAGCCCAGGGTCGCCATCTCCTCGACGAAGCCGTGGTAGGCCTCCTCGACGATCTCGCGGTGCCACAGCGCATGGACGAAGGCGATCCGCGCGGCGCGGAAAGCGCCGTTGGCGGTGGGGAATTCGTGAGTGACTTGCGTAGCTTGGGTCATGGTCTGTTTCCCTGACGGGTTGGAACAACCACGACTCAGGGAGACGCCGCAGGCGCAATCCGGCCGAAGCCGTCATGCGCCGTCAGCGGTTCTCATAACCGGACTCTAACCGTCGGCCCCGGGATCGCACCGGTGTCTGCTTGTCCCTGCCAGTCTTGCGACCGCCAGGCGCCCGCGGGCTCGTCCCCCGAAGGGGCATTACCGCCGGTGGGGACTTTCACCCCGCCCTGAGAACGTAGATCGCCGGAACGTCCCGACGACCCGCGCAGACTACGCCCATGACGCATGGTCAAACAAGTGTTTGAATCATTCCTTCAGCCGGCGCGCGTGGTAGCGGGTGCGCACGAAGATGCCGATGAAGGCGAGGATCCAGCCCAGCGCCAGGATCGCGAAGCCGGCGATCATCAGGGGCGAGTGCATGTCCAGGCTTTGGGTCTTGGCCGAGACCAGGACGATGGCGGCCAGGAAGATCATCGCGATCCCGCCGACCCGCCAGTTGACGCCAACGTTGCGCAGTTCCGCCTGATAGGCGGCGCGGCCTTCGGGGCTCGTAAGGTCAGGGCGACTCATGGCCCGAACCTAGCGTGGGCGTCGCGGAAGGCTAGGCCCGCTGGTTCAGCGTGATGGCGGTCGCGCCCGCCGGGGCGGAGATCGCGTCGGCGCCGTAGCTGACGCCCTTCTGCCGCTGGTTGGCGACTTCCTCGGCGATGGCGCGGACCAGGCCCTCGGTGACGGTCTTGGCCGCCTCCAGGGCGCGTCCCTGGCGGGCCAGAACGGCGTCGAACGCCTCGGTGGCGCGGATCAGGCGGGTGCGCTGGAGCAGCGGGCAGGCCTTCACCAGGTCCGGGTTGGCGCGCACGCGGGCCGACTCGTGGCGATAGATGTTGGCGAGCTTGGCGGTCTCTTCGACGTGCTGGGCGGCATCCTGCGGCCGGCGGCTCTCGAAGGCGTGGGCCTCCAGCGCCACCAGCTCGGTCAGGCGCTCGGTCAGCAGGATCAGCTGGTCGACGCGATCGGTCGGGGTCTCGGCGGAGAGGGCCATCAGGTCAGTCCCTGGAGTTTGAGCATTTCGCGGCCGACGGCGTTGGCGATGCCGATGCCGCCGCGGTCGGTCATCTTCTTGGCCATGGCGTCGGTCATGAACGACTTGAACATCGCTTCGCCCGGGCCGCCGCCGAACGGGGCGGAGGTCTCCACGCCCTCGAACATCTGCTGCAGCATGATGCCCAGGAACGAGGCCTCGAACTTCTTCGCCGTGTCCTTGATGTGACCGCGCTTGGCGAGTTCCTCGGCCGATTGCGCTGTCGCGGTCGGCTGGAGGAGGGTGGGCGAGACGGAGAGGGCGCCGAGGTCGGCCATCACATCACCTCGATGTCGGCTTGCAGGGCGCCCGCGGCCTTGATGGTCTGCAGGATCGAGATCATGTCGCGCGGGGTGACGCCGAGCGCGTTCAGGCCGGCGACCAGCGTGGCGAGCGACGCGCCCGACCGGACGGTCAGGAATTGCTTGCCGGTCTCTTCGTTGACCGACAGGTCGCTCTGCGGAACGACGACCGTCTGGCCCTTGGCGAAGGGGTTGGGCTGGCTGACCGCGGGGCTCTCGCGGACGGTGATGGTCAGGTTGCCCTGCTGGATGGCGACGGTGGAGAGCCGCACGTTCTCGCCCATCACGATCACGCCGGCGACCTCGTCGATGACCACCTTGGCGGGCGCATCGGGCTCGACGGACAGGTTCTCCACCTGGGAGAGGAAGGCCATCATGTTCTGGCCGTTCGCAGGATGGATGGAGACGATCGTCGGGTTTTCGGCCAATGCGGAGCCGGGATAACGGGCGTTGATCACGTCGGCGACGCGGCTTGCGGTGGTGAAGTCGGGATTGCGCAGCGTCATGCGCAGGCTGGACATGCTGGCGAGCTGGAAACCGGTCTCGAGCTCGACGATGGCGCCGGAGGCGATTCGGCCGGCGGTCGGCACGCCCTTGGAGATCGAGGACCCCGAGGAGCCCGAGGCGGTGACCGAGCCGGTCTGCACAGTGCCCTGGGCCACCGCATAGGCCTTGCCGTCGGCGCCGAGCAGGGGGGTGACGAGCAACGTACCGCCCAGCAAACTCTTGGCGTCGCCCATGGCCGAGACGGTGGCGTCGATCTGCGACCCGGCCGCGGCGAAGGCGGGCAGGCGCGCGGTGACCATGACGGCGGCCACGTTCTTGGTGTTGAGCGTGGCGTCGCGGGTGTTGACCCCGAGCCGCTCCATCATCGCCTCAAGGCTCTGTTTGGTCATCGGCGCGTTGCGCAGCGCGTCGCCCGTTCCGTTCAGGCCGACAACAATGCCGTAGCCGACGAGCATGTTCTCGCGTACGCCCTCGAATTCGACGATGTCCTTGATACGCGACTTGGCGAAGGCCGGCTGGGCCAGAAGACCGAGAGCCACGAGGACAGCGGAGGCGAGGCGAAGGGGGTGGCGCATGGAATACCGGGTGACAACAGGTTGCCGCAGCCCCATGCGAGGTGCGTGCCAGTTGGTCGTGTCAGGAAACGGTAATGAAATCAGCAGATAGAGGAATTGCCTCGGGTCCCGAGGTCGCCTCATCGGCAGAATTTGCCCGGCATTAACCATGCCGCAAGCTTGCAGGCGGAAGAGTGGCGTCAGGTTGAATTTGGTCAGGACGGCATACGCAACAGGAAGGTCACCGGCCCCAGCGGCGTCGGATCGGCCCAGGGCCCGCGCCCGGCGCGTGGCGGCGGGGGCGAAGGCTTCCGCATTGTTGCGCCGGCCGCCGCCGCAGGACCTGGCCAGGCCTCCTCGGTCTCCAACGTTGCGGGCGTCATGGGCGTCGAGGCCCTGCTCGCCCTGCAGGACGTCGGCACGCCGACTGAGCGCAAGCGCCGCGCGGTCGGTCGCGCCGGGCGCATTCTCGACGTACTGGATGAAATCAAGGTGGCGATGCTTGACGGCGGCCTAAACGGCGCCGATCTGGATCGCCTGCGACGCGCGGTTCGCGAGGAGCGCGCTGGAACGGACGATCCGAAGCTGGAGCAAGTCCTTGGGGAGATCGAACTACGCGCGGCCGTTGAGGTCGCCAAGCTGGAGTTGTCCGGCCGTGCGGCGTAGTTGCGCGCTCCTATCAGGGGTTATTGAAACCGTTGTTCGATTTGCTATAAGCCCCCCGCGTGTCTCGGGGAGTTTAGGGGGCTCGAGGTGTCCATGAAAACAGCCGCAGTTCTGGCTGAGAGGCCTGAGTATCGTCCTTCCGAGGACGAAGACTTCATGAATGAGCGTCAGCTTGAGTATTTCAGGCAGAAGCTCCTCAATTGGAAAGAGGACATCCTCCGGGAATCTGGAGAGACCCTCAAGCATCTACAAAGCGAAACTGAAAATCACCCAGACTTGGCGGATCGGGCGTCGTCCGAAACCGATCGGGCTCTGGAACTTCGGACGCGGGACCGGCAGCGGAAACTTATTTCCAAGATCGACGAAGCTTTGCGTCGTATCGAGGACGGTTCCTACGGCTACTGCGAAGAGACCGGCGAGCCGATCGGCGTCGCCCGGCTCGACGCGCGGCCGATCGCCACGCTCAGCCTGGAAGCCCAGGAACGTCACGAGCGTCGCGAACGCGTCCACCGCGACGACTGAGCGGCCGGGGCAGGGCCGATTGCGGCGCGCGGCTTAAAGCGCGCCCAGCGTTCGCGCGAACCCGCCATCTTTGCGATTCCGCAACCCGCGACCTATATATGCTCAAAGTGAGCATTTCTCGCTGACGGCAAATCGGTCGTTAGTGGACGTCTCGAGAGCCGGAGCAGAGCGTGACGCAGCCGTTCCATGCGATCCACACCCACGGGTTCGTCCGCGTGGCCGCCTGCACGCCGGCCGTGGCGGTCGGCGATCCGGCGTTCAACGCCGGCGAGACCCTGGCGATGGCCAGGGACGGGCACGTTCGCGGCGTCGACCTGATGCTGTTCCCGGAACTTGGGCTCTCGGCCTATGCGATCGACGACCTCTTCCTGCAGGACGCCCTGCTGCGTCGGGTGGACGCCGAGATCGCCGGGCTGATGCGGGCCAGCAAGTCCCTGGCGCCCGTACTGATCGTCGGCGCGCCGGTGCGCCACAACGGGGCGCTCTACAACTGCGCCGTGGTTATCTCGCGCGGTAAAATCCTCGGCGTCGTTCCGAAAAGTTTCCTGCCCAACTATCGGGAATATTACGAGAATCGCTGGTTCGCGCCTGGTGCGGGCGTGGTCGGCCTCGAGATCGAACTGGCGGGCCAGACGGCGCCCTTCGGCGTCGACCTGATCTTCGAGGCCAGCGATCTTCCCGACTTCATCTTCGCCGCGGAGATCTGCGAGGACGTCTGGTCGCCGACCCCGCCCTCGACCCGCGCCGCGCTGGCCGGGGCGCTGATCCTCTGCAACCTCTCGGCCTCCAATATCGTGGTCGGCAAGGCGCTCGACCGCGAGCTGCTCTGCGCCTCCCAGTCGATGCGCTGTCAGGCGGCCTACCTCTATTCCGCCGCGGGACCCGGCGAGAGCACTACGGACCTGGCCTGGGACGGCCAGGCGACGATCCACGAGCTGGGCTGCGTGCTCGCCAAGACCGACCGCTTCCCGGCCAGGGCCCAGATGGCGGTCGCCGATGTGGACGCCGAGCGCCTGCGCCTCGACCGGATGCGTACGCCGACCTTCAACAACGCCGCGGTCGCCGCGGGCAGCCCGGAGCGGACCTATCGCCGGGTGCGCTTCGAGCACAAGCCGACCTATGAGGATCTGGGCCTGCTGCGCCCGCTCGACCGTTTCCCCTTCGTGCCGAACGATCCAGCC
>JBOHKZ010000189.1:0-9494 GCA_050729355.1 Phenylobacterium sp.
ACCAGGGCCAGCGGGTCGTGTTCGGGCAACGGATGATCCAGGGGTCGCCAGTCGTTTTCCTTGGCTGGGGGCCGGAAGAGGACGGCGAAGGCGCTCACTTCTATGTCCGGCAACTGGCCGACATGAAGGGCGGCCGGAAATTCGTCGAAGGCGATCGCGCGGCCCTGGACAGCATCGAAGCCTACAGCGGTCTCTGTGGATGGGCCCTGGCGCTTGCCCACGCCAAATCGGGGGACCCGGCCATGATCGCTGGCTACTGCGGACGCTCCGACGCCATACCTGACGCCATCGCGAAGTTTGCGACGGCCTATGCGAAGCAGACGGAACGTGACCACGAAGAGCTCATGGCGGCCATCCGCCAGGGGCGCCTGTCGATCAGCCCGCACACCTAGAACCTGACGCTTCTCGGTCTTCCTCCCCGCACGCTGCGCGCCCGGGCAGGACCCCTCGCTCCCCTCGAGTGGGACTCCTTGCGGTCATAGCCGAGGCGGGGGCGCGACGGCTTGAACCCCTGCGGTCGCTCTGCCACCCTTTCCGTGGGATCACGGGGACGTAGCGCCATGGGCTGGACACGACGCGCGGCGCTGTCCGCGGTGGCGGCTGGCGGCCTTGCGGCAGGCGGGCCCGGCCGCGCGGCGGCGAAAGCCAAGCCTTCCCTGCGCGCGACGTCCGAACCTCGCATCTACGATGCGGCGGTGATCGGCGCCGGCGTCTTCGGCGCCTGGACCGCCTGGGCGTTGAAGAAAGCGGGGGCAAGCGTCGTCCTTGTGGACGCCTATGGCGTCGGCCACGCCCGCGCGTCGTCCGGCGGCGAGAGCCGGGTCACGCGCCTGAGCTACGGCGGCGATCCGCTCTATTCGGCGATGGCCCATGACTCGCTGGAGGCCTGGGACGCGCTCTCCGCGCGCCGGGGCGAGCCGGTGCTGCACCGGCTGGGCGTCCTGTGGTTCTCGCCCGCGAAGGACGAGTACATGGCCAAGAGCCTCGCCTGGCTTGAGCAGAATCGGGTCGAGCACCGCCGCCTGGACCTCGCGGCCTTGCGCGGCGCCTATCCCCAGATCGTCTTCCGCGACGGCGAAACCGGCTTCCTGGAAACCCACTCCGGGGCGCTGATCGCCGGCCGGGGCGTCCAGGCGGTAGTCCGCGATGCGGGCCTGGAAGCCCGTATCCTCAAGGCCGGATCGCCCGAACGCGACGGCGACGCCTATCGCCTGGCCGACGGCTTGCGTGCACGGAACCTGGTCTACGCCTGCGGCCCGTGGTTGCCGGCCCTGTTCCCCCAGGCTCTGGGCGGACGCATCGTCCCGACGCGCCAGGAGGTCTACCACTTCGGCGCAACGGCCGGCGACGCGCGCTTCTCCCCGGGCGCCTTGCCCGTCTGGGCCGACTTCAACGACGGCGCGATCGTCTACGGCTTTCCGGATTTGGAAGGGCAGGGCTTCAAGTTCGCATTCGACGCCCACGGCCCCGTCGTCGATCCGGACACCCAGTCACGTCAGGTGAGCGCCGATGGGGTGGCCCGGGCGCGCGCCTACCTCGGCCAGCGGTTTCCCGCCCTGGCGCAGGCCCCGCTGATCCACGCACGGGTCTGCCAGTACGAGAACAGCTCGAACGGTGACTTCCTGATCGACCGGGCGCCGGGCCACGATCGCGTCTGGTTGGTGGGCGCGGGGTCCGGTCACGGGTTCAAGCATGGCCCGGCGGTCGGTCGCCGGGTTGCGGCGCATGTGCTCGACGCCGCCGTGGCCGTCGAGCCGCGCTTCAGCCTCGCCTCGAAGGGCCTCAGTCAGAATAGGGCGATCTACTAGGTTCAGACCCGCGGCGACCAGCTAGCCGCCCAACTTCTTCTGCAGCCGAACGAAGAGGCCGTATGGCGAGCGGATCTGATTGCGCGCCTGTACGTCCGGCCGCCCGCCTTCGCTCCGCGGGCCAGGGTAGACGGTGTTGAAATCCTTCACGTAGTGCTGGCTGATGTTGAACAGTTCCAGCCGCAGATTGAGGTCGGGCCGGGGCCGCACCTCGACGTAGGGCTGCAGCAGGGCGCCGACCTTGAAATCCTCCACCCGATCGAAGCGATAGTAGCGTTCCCGGTAGCCGCCGAAGAGGACATTCAAGCCCCAGGTCATGTTCCAGCGGGGCACGTCCTGGCTGAACGCCACGTCCCAGTCGACCGGGTGATAGCCCGAAATGCCGCGCTTCTCATGCGTGGTCGGATCGGTGACCTCGGTCCAGCCGCGTCGGACGGAGCCCTTGAGCTGGCCGCGGGCCAGCCCCAGTCGGTCGGTCGGCAGGGTGAGCTCCAGCTTCAGCTCGTCTTTGGTCCCGTCGCCAATGTTCGCGGGGGCGTCGAATACGACGCCGGACGGATCGAACACAGGCGCGCGGTCGACGACGTCCGACAGCTCGTAATGGCGGGCGGTCAGCACGACGGAGCCCGACGTCCAGAACCGCTGCTCCAAGGCCGCTTCCGCGACCCAGGCCTGCTCGGGGTTCAGATCGGGGTTGCCGGCGAAGACCGCGCCCGTGCTCGCCAGATTGGCCGTGGCGACAAAATCGTCGAAATTGAGCTGGCCCACTTCACGCTCGCCTCGCAGACGCACCTGCGTCTGCTCGCTGGGCGCCCAGGTCACCGTGATGCGCGGCTTGGCGTAGCGCAGGGTTTTCCTCAGCCGAACGTCGCCGACCGACGAGATGGTCGAGGTTTCATAGCGAACGCCCCCGTCCAGCGTCCAATGGGCCGTCGGCCGCCAGGACGACCTCAGGAACGCCTCAGCGCGCTTCTCCTCAACTCTCACGTTGGCGGCCGGCAAGGGGACGGCCGCGCCGTCCACCGCGAGGCTGGTCTCGGAGGTCAGCTTGTTGACCGCGCCCTCGCCGCCGAGCTCGAACGACAGCCTCTCGCCGACCTGACGTTTGCCGACGAGCCGGCCGATCGACTCGGTCTGGTCACTCGATCGGGCGAAGACGGTACGATCGGCGCCGTCGAAGAAGCGGTCGTTGAGGTCCTTGTTGTTGGTCTGCCGAAGCGCGATGGCCTCGAGGCTCGTGTTGCCTCCAAAGCCGCGCGAGAACCGTCCGCCGATCTCGCTCTGGTGGGTCAGCTGGGTGAAGGCGTCGGTCTGGGACCCGGCGACAGGTGGGAAGAACTGGTCCTGCTCCTCGGACTTGTACTTGTCGGAGAAGAGGCGCCCGTTCAGCCGGAAGCGGCCCCCGGCCAGCGGCGTCTCGACCGCCCCCGTGCCCGTGTACTGCTGCCCATCGGCTTCCGCGTTGATGTAGTAGTGCTGCGTCGGCGCGCCCGAGCCGAAGGTGCGCGTGCCGGGTCCGTCGGCGGCTCCATCGTCGATCGCCTTACGCACCTGCGCCGAAGCCTCCCAGGCGCGACCGCCCAGGTCGCCCGAGGCGTCGACGCGCAGGCCGCCTGAGTGCCGGCCATCGTAGACGATGAAGTCCTTGCCCTCGACCAGCGCCTTCAATCGTCCGGCCTTGGCGCGGACGATGTTCACCAGGACGGTCTTGCCTTGCATGTCGATGCCGGGCGCACCGCCGCGGATGACGTCGATCCGGACCACGCTCGTGGCGGGCAGTCGCTTCAGGATCTCGGTGAGGGTGTCGCTCTTCGTCGCCGGGCGCTGGCCGTCGATCAACACGTTGCCCGCCGCACCCTCGAAGCCCCGCACCGCGTCGCCGGTATCGAGCGTGAAGCCCGGTATGCGGCCGATCATGTCGAGAGCCGTCGTCGGTTGCTGAGTGGCGAAGAACTCCGGGCCGTAGCTCACCACGCCCTGAATCGGCGTCGAGGCGGCAGCGGCCTGAGCCAGGAAAACTACAATATGCACCGACGCCCCACCGCTCGCCCCGAGAACCGCACGGTTCTCTGCATGCTGGCGGGTTAACCGGCTATTAGGGACGCCATCGGGCGCCCGTCCTGATTGAGCGACCCTGTCGCCGGCGACCGGGCGCCTGGCCCGGGCGGAGGCTATTCCTCGGGGATTCCCGCCAGCTTCAGTTTCTCGAGCACCGTGGCGAGCTGGGCCACGTAGGTTGGGTTGGTGGAGCGGCGGATCGAGCGGACCAGCCGCAGCGAGAAGCGCGGATTGAGGGCAAGCGCCTGCTTCGCCGCGGCGCGGGCTTCATCCAGCCTGTCCAGTCCCACCAGGGCGGCGGCGAGATAGAGGATGTGGATCGGGTAGGCGCGATTGATCTCGATGCCCCGTCGGAACCACGCCTCGGCCGCGGCGTCGTCGTCCAGGAAGAGCTTCGCGGTGCCGGCGATCAGGCACCACAGGTGGCCCTGGTGGTCGTGGGGGCTCAGCCGGAAGGCCTTCAGGATGTGCGGTTCGGCCGCCTCGGATTGACCGCCATACATGCTGGCCGCGGCGAAGCCCGCATAGGCGTGGGCGAAGTTCCGGTCGAGGTCCAGCGCCCGCTGATACTCCGCCAGCGCCTGCGGCACCCGGTCGGTGAACGAATAGACCTGGGCCAGCGACAGGTGCGCGACGGCGTGGTTGGGGGCAAGGTCCAGCGCCCTGATCGCCAAGGCTTCCGCCCCTGCGAACGAGGCGTCGCCGCCATCGGTGGTGAAGGCGAGTGCGATGGCCAGGGCGTTGTATTGCGAGAGCGCCGCCAGAGCGTCGACGTTGTTGGGATCGAGCTCGAGGGACTTCTCGAAGAGCGCCCTGGCCTGGATGGCGGCTTCCGGCCCGAAGCCTTGGTTCACGACGGCCTGGCCCTGGTAGTAGAGGTCCATCGAGTCCGTATCGACGGCGCCCTGCGAGCGGCGGGCCTCGGCGGCGACGAGATGCACGTCGAGGGCCCTGGCGAGGCGAGTGACGATCTCGTCCTGCATCTCGAAAATGTCCGCCAGCGGCATGTCGAACCGGTCGGCCCAGATGTGGGAGCCGCTGGCGACGTCGATCAGTTGGACGTTGACGCGCAGCCGATCGGACCCGCGCTGCAGCGAGCCCTCCAGGACGTAGCGGACGTTCAGGGTCTCCCCGATGGCCGTGGCGTCCATCGGCTTGTTCTTGAAGGTGAAGGCGGTGTTGCGGGCGATGACGAAGCTGCCGCGCAGGCGGGAAAGGTCCGTCGTCAGACTTTCGGTGATCCCGTCGACGAAATATTCCTGGTCGGGGTCGCGAGACATGTTCGCGAACGGCAGCACGACGATGGAGAGCCGTGGCGCCGCGCGCCGCTTCGGCTCCGACCTGAGCCAGGGCTGAGCCTGCAGGTCGCCCGCCCGATCGCCGCCGTTCGCGCCGATCGGGGGACCCTCGGCGCCCAGCAGCGCGTCCAGGCTCGCGAGCACCTTGCGCCAGTCGTGGTCGCCGGCGCCCGGCCACTCGGCCAGGTTCACGCACTGGATCTGGTTGAACGGCAGCGGCGGCACGATCTGGCCAAGCGAGACCTGCACAAGCTTGCCGGCCTGGCGGGCGATATCGGCCTCGGCGCGCACCCATTGCGACCGGGCCGCTTCCTCCGACCACAGCACGACGACGGCCTTGGCGGCCTGCAGGCGCTCCTCGATGACCTCGGAATAGGCGCGGTGGGGCGGAAGCTCGTCGTCGCGCCAGACCTGATAGCCGACGGCCCGCAGCGCCTCGGAGATGCGTTGCGCATCTGCGGCGGACGATCGGGCGTAGGATATGAAGACCTCAGACATTGCCCCGCCACATCCCGCCCGACTTCGCCTCCCGTCAAGTCCGTTGAAAACCGCCGGGAATTCCGCGTCGGGCGAAGACGATCTGCCACATTTGATAGGTGCGCGAGGCGAAGGCCCCCGCGCAACTCAGGAGGTAGAAGGTCCAGATCCGGTAGAACTTCTCGCCGTAGCGGCCCACGATCCAGTCCTTGTGGTCGGCCAGATTGGCGTGCCAGGCGCGAAGGGTAGGGGCGTAGTCGGCGCCCATGTTGTGCCAATCCTCCATCACGAACCGTCCTTCGACCGCCCGCGCGATTTCCTGGATGGAGGGGAACATCGAGGTGGGCGCCTCAAAGATGTATTTCTGGAACCACGGATTGCAGGCCGCGCCGGACACGTTGTCACCGATGGTTTCCAGAAGGAAGAGACCGTCGTTCGTCAGACAGCGGTGGGCGACCCGCATATAGGCGTCGAAATTCTTGCGGCCCACGTGCTCGAACATCCCGAACGACACGATCCGATCGAACTCTCCGGTCACCTCGCGGTAGTCGATCTTCTGGATATCGACCGGCAGCCCGGCGCAGCGTTGCAGGCCAAGTTCGCGCTGCTGGTCGCTGATGGTGACGCCCACGACCGAGACCCCGCGCGTCTCGGCGGCGTATTTCGCGAAACCGCCCCAGCCGCAACCGATGTCCAGCACCCGCTGGCCCGGTTTGAGGGCGAGCTTGCGGCAGGCGAGCTCCAGCTTGGCTTCCTGCGCTTCGTTGAAGGTCTGGGCGTCCGCCCAATAGCCGCAGCTGTAGACCATGCGCGGGTCGAGGATGGCCTCGTAGAGTTCGTTGCCGACGTCGTAGTGGGTCTCCGCCGTCGCGGCGTAGGAGGCGAACCTGGCGAGCAGGGGCCGAAGACCCGGCAGCACGAACGCCAGGTTGGGCAGGTTCTCGGCCAGAGCGTCGACCACCAGCCCCGGCGAGAGCTTCACCTGCCGGCGGAGGTCGGCGGTCAGGATGCGCTCGAAGGCGACGTCGAGGGCGGCGCAGTCCCACCATCCGTCGACGTAGGATTCGCCCAGGCCGATGGCGCCGCCCGCCAGGGCCCGCCGGAAGAACCGTTCGTCGCTGACCGTGATGTCCCACGGACGCGCGCCGTTGAGTTCGATGTCGGCCTTGGCCAGCAGGCCCGCGACGGTGGCTTCGTATGGCGTCGGCAAGGCCCCGCGACCTAGACCGGCTCGAGGCGGCGCGGACGCAACGTCGTTTCCGGCCGATGCTCGGAGATCCGCCGGATGCGGTCGAGCGGGGCCTCGTTGTCGGGGCCGTTGGAGAACAGCGCCTGGTAGACGAGGGTGCCGCGGCCCTGGGTGAAGTCGGCCAGGCCGCCGTTCAGATAGAGGCGGAAGGTTCGCACGACCTCCTCGCCCCATTTGGCGCGGATGGCGTCCACGTTCGCCTCGAACCGCGCCAGCCAGTGGCGCAGCGTCAGCGCGTAGTGGAAGCGCATGTTCTCAGCATCGATGATCTGCAGCGGACTGCGCCGGCGCTCCAAGGCCGTCAGCAGTTCCGCCAGGGACGGGTTGTAGTACCCGGGGAAGACGTACCGTTCGAGCCAGGGATTGGGGGTTGCGGACGGGGCGGTCCGGCTGATGAACTGGATCATCGCAAGGCCCCGCTCCCGCAGAACCCCGGCGATCAGGCCCAGGAAGGCCTCGTAGTTCTCGCGGCCCACATGCTCCAGCATGCAGATGGACACGAACTTGTCGCACTGGGGGATGTGTCTGGGAATGTTGCGGTAGTCATCCAGCACATACTCCAGCCGGTCGACCGGGATGCCCAATTGGGCGGCCCGATCGCGCGCGAACTGCACCTGGTTCCTGGAGATGTTGAAGGACTTCACCCGCACGCCCCAGTGCCGCACCATGTGCAACGCCAGGCCGCCCCAGCCGCCGCCGGCCTCGACCACCAGCTCGCCGGGACGCAGGTTCAGCTTGCGGCAGACCAGGTCCATCTTCCGGAACTGGGCGTCCTCCAGCTCGTCGGACGGTTCGTCGAAATAGGCGCAGGTGTACTGCATCTGCTTGTCGAGCCAGAGCTCGTAGAAGTCGTTGGAGAGGTCGTAGTGCGCGGCGATATTCTTGGGGGAATTCAGCGGCGTATTGCGCCGACTTAAGAAGCCCATGAAATAGCCGAGACGCTCGATCAGCGTCCCCTTCAGAACATGCTCCTGCGCCGCAAACCCCAGCAGGGCCAACTCCTGGAGGTCGCCGTCGACATCGACGTCGCCCCTGACATAGGCCTCGCCAAATCCGAGCGATCCGCGGGTGACGATGTCCCGCAGGGCGCGGTTTGTCTTGACGTGTGCGGTGAAGACCGGCGCGCCGGGGCTGGGTCTGACGGCGTCGCCGTCGGGGAGGGTGATCTGAAACGGGCGCTGAAATTGGATTGAGCGCAAGAGCGCCTGCAACTGCCGCGTGTACACGCCGTCTTCTCCCCTCATGAGCGTTGTCACGAAGTACTTACGTCGCGCAGAGCACACGGCCCCCGTGTCTCTCTGTGTCGTTCTTCTGTTTAACCCGGCATTCCACGCATACGGATCGGCTGCTTGCAAGCATGGGATGTTAAGATCGCCTTCGTCACATTGCTGGCGCGTCTTCCGTTGCCCGATTCTGCTCCTCGAACGCGCGCCTGATCTGCGCATGTACGCTAGGCGGGAGCGCCAATTCTGCGAGGGGTCAGGTCGAAGTTCGCGCCGGCTCGGGCTCGGCGCCGCAGGCTTCGGGGCGGAGGTGGTATTCGGCCGCGGCGCGCCAGCATTCGGCGGCGTCGTGCTGACGATGCCAGAGCAGCGCCAGGGCGAGGCACATCAGGGCCAGGCCGACGCAGAGCGCGGCCAGAGCCTGGATGGTGCGGGTCGGCGTCCAGGTGATTCTGGAACGCCGGGCGTTGGATCTGTCGGTGCGGGCCGTCATGCGGAGATGATAGCGCGGCGGCCGCGGATTCGTTGTCTCGGGTCCGCCGCCTATGCCGATCTGACTAGTTCAAGCCCCGAAGATCCAACCGGTCGTCAGTGTCGAGAGGGTGACGCCCACCAGGATCATCTGGTGGCCGCCGCCCATGTCGAGCACGGTGTCGGCGCCGATCTGCTTCAGCGTATAGGTCGTACCCGGATCGAGCTGGACGCGGTCGCCCTCGGCCAGGTTGAAGTCGACGACCCGGTCGATGCCGGCGTCCTGCGAGCCGTGGAAATTGTCGGCCCCGGTCCCGCCGGCGATGGTGTCGGCGCCACGGTCGCCGGAGACGTAGTCGTTGCCCGCCCCGCCGGTGATGCTGTCGTCGCCCTGGCCGCCGCGCACCTGGTCGTTTCCGTCGCCGCCATCCTGGGTGTCGTTCCCGAGGTTGCCCCAGACCACGTCGCCCCCGGCGTCGCCGGAGAGGCTGTCGTTGTCCTTGCCCCCGACCGCATAGTCGTCGCCCGCTCCAGTCGAGACGGTGTCGGCGCCCATGTTGCCGTTGATGTCGTCGAAGCCGGAGCCGCCGGTGATGACGTCGTCGCCGTCCTCGCCGCGCAGGTAGTTGGCGCCGCCCGGGTCGGAAATGCGGTCCGGACCCGCGCCGCCGTAGATGGCGTTGTCGCCCATGTTTCCGGAGAGGGTGTCGTCGTAGGCGCTGCCTCTGAGGTTCTCGATGCTGATCAGCGTGTCGCCGCTGTCCTCGCTGGTCGCCTGCCGGCCGGTGACGGAAAGATCGGCGACCATGCCGTGCGGGCCACTCTCGTAGCTGGTCAGGTCGACGCCATCGCCGCCATCGATGAGGTCGCTGCCCGGACCTCCGATCAGGGTGTCGTTACCCGCGCGCCC
>JBOHKZ010000190.1:0-4783 GCA_050729355.1 Phenylobacterium sp.
GACCAGAAGCGCGCCTTCCAGATCCACCGGCCGTTCGCCATCCCCGACGCCGTCGTGGCCACCGCGCCCGCCCACCTGCACATCAACCTGCTGCCCCGCCTGCAGGGCCAGGGCCTGGGGCAGGCCATGCTCGACACCTGGCTGTGGGCGGCCGGCGGCAAGGCCCACCTCGGCTGCGACGTCCAGAACCTCCGCGCCCAGCGCTTCTACGACGCCTACGGCTTCTCCCGCCTGCCGGCCGAGGAAAGTGCGCCCGGCACCGTCTGGCTGACCATCGGGGTTTAGGCACGCCTTCGGCGCCCTCTCCCTACCCTCTCCCTCTCGCTACGCGGGGGAGAGCAGTGTGATGTCGACGTCGTGCGCCTCCTCTCCCCCGGCGAAGCCGAGAGGGAGAGGGTGGGGAGGGCCGCGCATCGCGCGGGAGCGGTCAGGTCTTCCTGCCGAACAGCGCCGCGACGCAGAGCAGGCATCCCAGCGCCGAGGCGGCGCCCATGCCGAACCGCTCGGCGCCGGTCTTCGCCGCGAGGTTGGCCAGCGTGTTCAGCCCAAGCTGCAGGGCCAGGAAGGCGTTGAACCCCCAGAACAACTTCTGCGGCAGACCGCGACCCCAGTCGCCCGATCGCACCAGCATCGCCGCACCGGCCAGCAGCAGATAGACCGCGGCTCCGGCGCTGGCGGCCCTGAGATTGCCCGGCAGCACGGCGCTGGAACCGCCCCAAACCATCTGACCGTAGGGCGCGCCGAGCGCCAAGGCGACCTGGAACGCCGCGAACGCCGCGCAAAAACCCGCCGCGCCGCGCGCCGCCCATTGGCCGACGGATCGGCGGTTATCGATGATCTGCACCTGGAGGCCCCGCTTCTCGCAGGGCTGAGCCTATCGGAACTGCACGCTCGCGCCCAACGGGCTGGCCACGGCGGTCACCAGGGCCTGCAGCGTCGTCGGCTCGGGCTTGGCCTGGACGCCAAGGCCCACGGCCAAGGCCGCGGCGGCGCTCGCCGCGATAATCATCAGTCTCCAGTGGGTCATGGCGGCTCCGGCTTTCGCCCCAAGAACCCGCGGCGATCGCCTATGTTGCGGGCTTCAGGAAATTCTTCAACCAACCGCCCACGCGCGCCCGGTCGTCGGGCAGGCGGTAGCTGGCGAGCGCGCGCTCGGCTTCCTCGTCGGTGTAGCGGCTGCCGCGCCGGTTCTCGATCAGCGCCGAGGCGTAGGCCGGCTCGAACTCCGGATGCAGCTGGATCGAGATCGCCGGCTGGTCGCGCCAGGCCAGCGCCCCCATCGGCGTCAACTCGTTGGCCGCGATGATCTCCGCGCCCGGCGGCAGCTCGACCACCTGGTCCTGGTGCGATCCCGGCAGGCGGAAGCTGGCCACGTCGTCCATCCACGGTTCGCGCTTCAGCACGCGGTATTCCTGCTCGCCGAGCCCCCAGCCTTTCGGCGACTTGATCACCCTGCCGCCGAACGCCTCGGCCATGATCTGATGGCCAAAGCAGATCCCGACCAGCGCCGCCCGGCCCTTGGCGGCGTTCAGGAAATCCTTCAGCGGCCCGATCCACGGCAGCGGCTCGTAGGCGCCCGCCGAGGACCCGGTGACCAGATAGGCGTCGCAGTCCTTGGGGCTGGCCGGCAGCTCGCCCTCGTCCGCCGCATAGACGGCATAGTCGTAGGCGTCCTCGCCCAGCAGGCGCTTGAACATGTCCGGATAGGTCCCGAACTGCGGGCTCAGGGTCGACGGCGGCCGCCCGGTCTTGAGGACGCCCAGCTTCAAAACGCCATCCCCTGGGCGATGGACTTCAGCTTCTCGACCGCCGACATCGGGTCGTCGATGAAGTCGTGGTCGATCCACCACTCCTCCACCTCGCGCAGCACCTCGCCGACCATCGGCCCCTTGGGCACGCCTGCGGTCACCACGTCGTCGCCGGTCAGCGGGAACTTCGGCGCCGTCCAGCCCTCGCCCAGCGCGATCATCCCGCGCCACTGCGGGGTCACCGCCGTCCGGTCCGCGCGGGCCCAGGCGAGCTTGGCGCGATCGCGGAAGACCTGCGGGCCCAGGCGGTAGACCCACCGCCGGATCTCCCGGGGGCTCATCCAGCTCTTCAGCACCGGCGTCGGCGCCAGCGCCGCGGTGATCCGGTCGCGGTCGGCGTTGGAGAGCCGCAGGCGCTCGGCGAACTGCTTGGCCCCCAGCTGATCGTCGGGCAGCAGGGCCGCCAGCCGCAACACCGGGTCGTTCTCGAAGAGCTGGTCTTCCTCGATGGCGACCATGCCCTTGAAGCGCTCGAGGTCGATGGGCGCCGGCAGCACGGTCGCCAGCACGCCGGTCCGGTGCATCAACGCCACGGCCTCGCGCGGGTCGTCGGCGGCCAGCAGCTTCAGGAGCTCCTTGGAAACCCGTTCCGCCGAGAGCGTCGCGATCTGGTCTTTCAGCGCTTCGCAGGCGGCCGTCGCCGCGTCGTCCGGCGGGCCCTTGCCGTACCAGGCCAGGAACCGGAAGAACCGCAGGATGCGCAGGTAATCCTCGCGGATCCGCTGCGTCGGCTCGCCCACGAAGACGATCCGCCCGGCCCGCGCGTCGGCGACGCCGTGGCCCGTGGGGTCGAAGATCGTCCCGTCGCGCCGCGCATAGAGCGCGTTCAGAGTGAAATCCCGCCGCTCGGCGTCCTCGCGCCAGTCGTCGGTGAAGGCCACCACCGCGCGCCGGCCGTCGGTCTCCACGTCGCGGCGCAGGGTGGTGATCTCGAACGGCTTGCCGCCCGAGACCGCCGTGACCGTCCCGTGCTCGACGCCGGTCGGTACCGCCTTCAGGCCCGCGGCCTTCAGCGCCTTGATCACGTCCTGCGGCGACAGCGTCGTGGCGATGTCAAGGTCGCTGGTAGGCTGGCCGATCAGGGCGTTGCGCACGCAGCCGCCCACGAACCGCGCGCAGTCGGCGCCGCCCTGCGCCTCCAGGGCGTCGAAGACCGTCGCCGTGTCCGGCGCGGTCATCCAGTGCGGTTGGCCAAGGCTCTCGGTCATTTTTTCGCGGGCTCGAAGCGGCTGCCGGTCACCTGGCCGTCGGGCAAGGCTTCGGCGGGCACGTAGCGCTCGCCTCTGTTGTCCTTATGGAAGACCACGGTCGCCATCAACGACAGCCCCACCAGGATCGCCCCCGCCCCGATCAGCCAGGCCCAGGGCGTCGCGCCCATGTCGCGCCCCGAACGCCTCGCCCAGGCCCGCCAGGCGAACCAGATGACGAACGGCACCGCCATCAGGAGGGCCCGGGTCAGCACGATCCTAAGCAACGGCCGCTCCATAGAGCCGCTCGTAGAGGGCGTGCAGGATGCCGGCCGTGGCGCCCCAGATGACCCGCTCGTCGTGGGTCATGGCGTAGAACCGGCGCGTCTCGCCCGAAGGCAGTTGGCGCTCCTGCTGCTCGTGGTTCCTGGGGTCCATCAGAAAGCCGAACGGCGTCTCGAAGATGTCCGCCACCTCGTCCGGGTTGGCCGTCAGGGTGAAGCCCTGCTGCACGAAGCCGACCACCGGGGTGATCAGATAGCCGGTGCCGGTGCGGTAGGGCGACGACAGACCCGCCAGCGAGACATAATGCGGCTCCAGCCCGATTTCTTCGTGAGCTTCCCGCAGCGCCGTCTGCCAGGGCGTCTCCCCCGGGTCGCGCCGGCCGCCCGGCAGCGCGATCTGGCCGGTGTGGCGGCGCAGGGTGTCGGCCCGCCTCGTGAGGATCACCGAGAGGCCCGCGGGACGGTCCACCAGGCCGATCAGCACCGAGGCCGGGGTCGGCGGCCCATCGACCTCGTTGGGGCCATAGGCGGGGCCCAGGTCGAAGTCCGAGGTCTGCGCCCCGCCCTTGATCGGATCGTGCTCCTCCAGCGGATCGAGGTGGCGGCTGATCCAGGCGCGCAGGTCGTCCGCGCTCGCGTTATCGCTCACAGTCGGTGCGCCCCCGGCGGACCCACGGGAAACCACGCGCCGTTCGAGCCCACGCCCAGCGTCGGGCCCTGCGGGGTCTCCCGCTCCTGGGCCATCTCCACCAGCTCATAGAACACCGGCCGGGCGATCAGCGCCTCCAGGCCCCGGCGAACATGCAGGTAGGGCCGAGGCTCGCCGTCCTCGCCCATCTCGACGCGGATCTCGTTCTCCGGCCCTGCCTCGACCTCGTCGCCGACGTTGGTCAGGAACTTCAGCGCCTCGCCGTCTCGGTCGACGCGCACGGCGATGAAGGGCGCGTCTTCCACGGTGATCTTCATCTTCTCGACCGGCGTCACCAGGTGGATGCCGTCGGGATCCTTGCGCAGCACCGTCGAGAACAGCCGCACCAGCGCCTCGCGGCCGATCGGCGTCCCCTCATGGAACCAGACGCCATCCTTGCGGATGACGATGTCGATCTCGCCGCAATGGGCCGGGTTCCACAGGTGCACCGGCGGCAGTCCACGGCCCGGCGCCTGTTTGGCGGCGGCGATTACGCCATCCAGTCCCGACTTGCCCGCTTCGTTCGCCATCGAATGAACGTAGGCGGCGCCGCGGTCCGCCTCAAGCGCGCTGGCGGGATCGGCCCGGCCACGGCATGAATGAGCCGGCGACGGGAGGGCGCATGGCTCGGATAATCTTCGTGACCCACCCGGACGTGGTGATCGATCCCACCGTTCCCGTGCCGCAGTGGCCGCTCTCGGAGCTGGGCCGCAGCCGCATGGAAGCCTTTGCGGGACGGTTGGCCGGCGAAGGCCTCGCGGCCGTCTGGACGAGCGCCGAGCAGAAGGCGCTCGATGGCGGCGAGATCCTCTCCGC
>JBOHKZ010000191.1:0-21631 GCA_050729355.1 Phenylobacterium sp.
CCCTCGCCCTCAACATCAAGGCCGCGCAATTCCGGCCCAACGACAAGACCAGCGCCAACTCGCCCGACTACCGCATCTTCGCCGGCAAGGTCGAACTCGGCGCCGCCTGGCTCAAGACCGGCGACAACGGCGAATTCCTCTCGGTCAAGCTGGACGACCACAGCCTCGACGCCCCGGTCTACGCCAACCTGGTCGAGACCGATGACACCTACAGCCTCATCTGGTCCCGCTACGAGCCCGGCAACGCCTAGCCGCCGATGCGCCCCACCTCCGGGTGGGGCGCGCCTCTCACCGGACATCAGCGGATCAACAGTGCGCCGGTATCCACGCGCTCACATGTGCGCAGCCCCGCCGTGTTGCTTGCAATAGCCACCGGCAGCCTTCGCGGCCTTCCAACGCTCAATCGACATGAAGCCCGTCGTGCCAGCGACCTGTGCGGCGCACGGTTTGCCGCCCTTGTAAGTGTCCCCGCAGAGCACCCGGCCACCGCTCGACAACCATTCGACGAAAGCCTCTCGGGTCATGTCGTGATGTGCCGCCATGGCGGCGGTCGGATCCTTCAAGAAGGCTCGCGATTCATCGGGGTCCAAGCTGACCCGCATGATTGTCCAGTCGAGGAAGTGTTCGAGCCAATATGGTTTGTCCCGCTTGATGTGCGCCGACATGACTTCGCGCTGGAGGGCGTCCGGCGCCGGCCATTCCGACATGGGCTCGCTCTCCTCGACCACACGGTCCCGCGGCACTCGACCTTTCGGCTGGTAGGTCTTGCGGTTGGCGAGAACGAGGAATTCGGACTGACCGCGCCGCCCCGGCAGCCCGGTCACCGCCTCGGCGAGCACCAAGCTCAAGCCTTTGCCGAACGCCTGATAGGCCTCGATGGCGGCTTCGGTTCGCTCGGCCTGATCTTCGATGTGGACCAGATCCGCGGCGCACTGACGCCGAAGGTCTTCGGCGGCGACGACCGCTCGCTTGGCCTTTTCGAATTGAGAGTTCGCGGCGATTAACGCCTCAAGTCGGGGGTGCATACGCGTCCACCTTCCGGATGTCTAAAGCGTCACCGTGCGTCCGAGCGCGACGACAGGATCGGTCGCACACCCCGCGAAACCCCAGGTTTCCCGGTTGCGACGCCGCAGCGTTGGACGACAATTCATCCTCGCGACTCGGTGAAAGGCTATCGTCGATGGAGGGGTATTCAAGGGCGGAGTGGTTCGCGTTCCGCGCGGACATGATCAAGCTGCATGACGGACAGTGCACGACCTGCGGACGCGCTGAGCCGGAGGTCGTTCTGCAGGTCCATCACAGACACTACGTCCCCGGCCGCCTGCCCTGGCAGTACGGCTTCGACGAGTGCGACGTGCTGTGCCGCGGCTGCCATGGGCGGGAGCACGGCAAGCTTCGACCGAACCACGGCTGGCGCTGCCTCGGCTATTCCGATCTCGAGGACCTGATCGGGACTTGCGAGGTCTGCGGCACGGGTCTGCGTTATGTCTTCCTGATCGACCACCCGAACTGGCCGGCCTTGGAGGTCGGCGAGGACTGCTGCGACCACTTCACCGACAGCGTCGAGGCCAGCACCCATATGGAGTCCCGCCGGCGCTACGTCTCCCGCCTCAAGACCTTCGTTTCGTCCCCGCGGTGGAAACCGGGAAAAGGTGTTCACGAGATTCGACAACGGAAGATCGACCTGGCTGTGCGTCAGGATTCCGAGGGCTTCCGATTGTGGATGGACGGTCATCGCGGCAAGCGCATCTTCGCCTCAATGTTGGACGCCAAAGCCACGGCCTTCCAGCTGATCGAGAGCGGCGAGGCGGCCGTCTTCCTGCGCAAGAAAGCCGACGCGGCAAGGCAGCAGCGTCGACGGGAGGCTTTCCGACCCGCGCGCTGAGGGGCGGGGTAGCGTCAGGGGCGTAGGCTCCCAGAGACGGATCATCTCTAAGCGTGAAATCCGGTGTCTACGTTCACAACGATGGGCGGCGGCGGCAGAGCCAACGGAATGACCCGTCCAGGCGTGATCTCCAGGCCGTGCGGCGGCTCCACTGCCAGCGTGAACCAGTAGCTCTTCTCAAGCCATTCGCCGGTCTCGCGGTCCTGCCCCGACTGCTGGATTCGGCCCGACGTGGCGTAGATGACCTGGTCGAAGGTGATCGGTTTCGCCAAAGCTGTTTGGCACTCGATGCGGACATTCCACCGGGCCTGCGCCGATCCTGTCATCTGGCCCTGACCATTCTGTTCGAGCTCCATCGTCAACGCCAGCAGGCGTGCAGCGAGTCCCTCGCGTAGATAGAACCGCACAGTCTGATCTGCGCCACAGGCCGGCTCGAAGTCGGTCTGCTCCCACAGGATCGGGCTCACGCCGCCCGCCGTCTCTGGCGCTGAGGCTTCGAAGCGGTCCGCATAGATGGTCAGCCTAGATCCTCTGGCGACGCCGGGGTGAGGCACGTCGAACGACTGCGCGATGCGGTCGTCCGCCGAGTTGATGCGGACTCGCAGATCCAGCGCCGGTCCGCCGCCGTAGTTCGCGATTTCGATACTGGGATGGCTCGGCGCTGGGACGGTGTAGGCCTGAATCATCCTCGGCGGTTCGCCGGTGCTCGGCCGCCAGGAGAAGCGGAAATCCGGGTCGCCGATCAGGACCCGGAGATAGGGCTCCGCACTTTGCAACCGGGTCGCCAGGGCTTCTTTGGCGGACTTACGAGCTTCCCAGGCGCCGACGGCGGCCGCCCCCGCCGCGACGGCGGTGAAGATCGCCGACCCCACGGTCGCCGCCGGTTCCCAGCCGTGCAGAAGTTGAACAAGCGTCGCCATGTCGTGAGGTTGTCACGGTCGGGCCGAACGACCAACCGCTCGCGCGAGGTCAACTGGCGGTGCTCCCTTGCGTTCGCCGGGGGCCTGCGCCACCTCGGCGTCATGCGGATGCCCGCCAATGTCCTGACCGCCCTTACGGGCCCGGCCGCCTACAAGGTGTGCCGGCTGTTGCGTGCGCCGGAGTTCGCCAAGTTCGGTGAGGCCCGGGGCCTCAAGGTCGACGAACGTCGCCTCCGGCACCTTGAGCGTCTGGGCTTGCTCAAACCGTTGCTGCGCATCCGGCGGAACGACGATGTCCGCAAGATCGAAACGCTTCCCGGCCATCGGTATCGGGACCTGGGGTCCGTGGAAGAGGGCGAGGATTGGACGGGGGAGACCCGCATCGAGCTGCTCGGTTTCGGGTTCTATCCGCACGTCGTCGAAAGCTGGATCGAGCACGGCGTGCTTTGGAGCCCTATCGATGGGCCGTCGGCCCACGACAGGGAGATCGACGGCGAGCCCTCTCGCCACACCGCCTACTATTCGGAGTTCCAAATCTGGGACCTGATGCTCGTTCTTCAGCAGATGGATTTCACCCTTCACGCGGAGAACGCACTCGACGAAGCCGGCGAGCCCAACGGGCACCACGATCTTCGGCCGACGCAGATGGTCGAGATCGTACGAGCCGCGATCGCCGCTCGGACCCGTCCCAACTTCCGCGAGATGTACGGGCTGCTGTCGCAGCTGATCTCCGACCGCTTCTACCCTCAGACCCAGACCGACGGCCGCCAGATGACCACCAGCGTCGACGGGACCTTCCACGGTTGGAACTGGGACGACTACGCTCGCGCCTGGACGTCCGATGAGACCATCGCGGCCTTTGAACTCGATCGCGAAACCAGCGCCCGCTGGCACGACCAACTCTGCGTGGAGCAAGCCCATCACAACCCCCTGCACGCCTGGCGCGCGCTGACCGGGTTTGTGGCAAGCGCAGAACGCAAGCGCCTGAAGGGCGCGGCGTTGCTCGCAGAGACCCTGGCCGAGATGGCGGAGATGCTGCGCCGGCTTCACCTGGAAGCGTTCGACGAAGTCTTGACCGACCCGCGCGACACCACGTTCCCTCGAAACAGCACCGCTGCGCCGGCGCCGGAAGAGGACGATCCTTATGCGGCGCTGGAGCTCGTCGCGAACACCTTCCACGTCAACCCGAAGCCCCGCCTGGTGATGATCGTTGAAGGCGAGACCGAGGACGCCGCGATCCCGGACATCTTCTTCCGGTGGTTCGGGGCCACCGCCGCACGCTTTGGGATTCAACTGCGCAACATGCACGGCGTCGGCAACGCCACCGGCGACAAGAAGGACCGCCGAAGCGCCCTTTGGCGTCTGGTCGATTTTCTGCACGCCCAGCAGACCGTGGCCCTGGTCCTGCTCGACAATGAGGGACTGGCCGGCACCCACGTCGCGCAGGGCCTGCGCAACGCGCGCTCGATCCACGTCCCTGATCGGATGGTGACGCGGCCCGACTACATCAAGCTGTGGGCCCGCTGCTTCGAGCTCGACAACTTCAGCAACACCGAGATCGCCCGCGCCCTGAGCGCCCAGGCGGGGGTAGCGTTCAAGCCCGCTGAGATCGAAGCTTGCCGCGCCAAACCTGTCCCGAAAGCCAAAGCCGTGACGCTTGGCTCGGTCTTCGAGGGCCGAACTGGCCGAGGTTTGGACAAGGTCGCGCTGGCTCGTCACCTGGTCGAGATTATGTTCGCACCGGAGACGCGGCGCAAAATCCAGAGTCGGCCGATCGTTCGGTTCGTGGAGTTTGCCGCGGAGAAGGCTCAGCTGAATCACCAGCCCACCCTCCATGGCCGACGGACGGAAAACCAACGCTCCGGCTACTTCGGCGCGCTCCACCCAAGCGCCCGGCGGCGCCGGCGAGAGAAGGCCTGACCCGGCGCGCAGGCACGCCCCTGGGCCGCTGACGCTACTTCGTCTCCGAACGACTTCGTGGTGAGCTGCCTCGGCTGGGGCGCCCATCGGGGCGGCGGGTGACGCGCGGGGAGCCGTAGACCTACGGGTTCGCGCGCGTCGAGGGGAGGAGGCAGTCTGAGGGACGCGGTCGAGGGCAGGATAGCCTTCGCGGCGGCGGGTGTTTACGCGGAGCGTCCAGTGGTCAGTTTCAACGTGCGGGTGCCGGACGATCTGGCCGCCCGCTTTGACGATTGGGCTGGCTCCCGAGGCGGGCGGTCGCCGGCTCTGCGCCAGCTCATCGGCGAGGCCTGCCATCGGCCGGTGAGTCGGAGATCGGCGCCAGGGCGGCTGGCGAGGCGCCCGGCGAAATTGACGGTGCGCCTGACCGCGGCGGACGCCGGAGGGCTGGGCGCTGCGGCCGCTGAGGTCGGACTGACGCCCAACGCCTGGGTCGCGGCGCTGGTGCGCCGGCGGCTCCACGAGAGGCCCACGTTTCCCGCAGGGCAGGCGCTGGCCGTGTTGGCGATCCAGGCCGAGTTGCGGCGGATCGGCGTCAACATCAACCAGATCGCCCGGGCCCTGAACACGGCCGTGATGGAGGGCAAGGTGCTGGACCTGGAAGTGGCCAGCCTGGCGGCCTTCCGGAGCGAGATTCGTGAACACCTGCGGGCGCTGCGCGAGGCGTTCGACGGTAACCTGGCCTACTGGCAGACCGATCTGTGAGCGACTTCCAGACGGTCATGGGATTCGAGGACGCGTGGCGTCCGCCCGTGCGCCCTCGCCGGCGAACGCCGGATGCGGTCCTGCCGAAGGATTCGGCGGTCGGCGGTGCGGAGGCCCGCGCGCGGCTGGCGCGAGTGGTGCGGCGCGCCCCGGAGGTGATGGTCAAGGTCTCCGGACGGACGCGCGACCCGGGGCATCTGCGGGCGCATCTTGACTACATCGCGCGGCACGGTGAGCTGGAGCTGGAGGACCGCGATGGCGCCCAGCTGGACAGTCCGGGCGCGGTGCGGGAACTCGCCGACGACTGGAGTGCGCTGGCGCTGGCCGACCGGCGGCGGCGGGTGACGACGCCTTTCAGCCATTCGCTCGTGCTGTCGATGCCGGGCGGCACGCCGCCTTTAGGGGTGCGTGACGCGGCGCGCGCTTTTGGATCGGAGGTGTTCGGCGATCGGTTTGACTATGCCTTTGTCCTGCACACCGACGCCGCACATCCACATGTTCACATGGTGGTCCGTTCACTTGGGGACAGGGGCGAACGGTTGGCGCCGAAGAAGGCCGACCTGGAAGTCTGGCGGCAGGTGTTCGCACAGGCGCTGCGCGACCGCGGCGTCGACGCTGAGGCAACGCCGCGACGGGCACGGGGTGTGACCCGCAAGGCCGAGCGGATACCGCTGCGCAAGATCCGCGAGCGGCATGAGGCTGGAGTTGGGCCGGCGGCTCAGGTTCGGCGCCGGGCCTATCAAGGCGCGGCGCGCGCGGCCTTCGGCGCCGAGACCGGCGCCACACCCTGGGAAGACCGGCTGGCGGCGCGGCAGCGCCACGTGCGGGGCCTCTATCTGGCACAGGCCGGACTGCTGCGGCGATCGACGGATCCGCATGATCGCGACCTGGGCGCCGAGGTCGAAGCGTTCGTGCGCGGAATGCCGACGCCCGATACCCAGCGCCTCGCTCTGGCTCGAGAGCTTCGCGCGGCCAATCGCGGCTTGGAACGGAATCCCGTCAGCCGGGGACAGGACCGAACGCGATGAGGGTACACTCGCCCACGCGACCGACCGAAGGCGCCCATCGCGAGGGGACCTGGCAAGCGAGGCGTCGGCCCGCGACTAGGTGACGGTCTCGACGTTCAAGGAGATCATCCATCGTTCCGAGAAGGTCGGCGCATAGGGTTGCTCGGGGTCGAGCCGGCGCGAACCGCCTCGTTGGGCGAAGGCTTGCCAGGCGGCGATCGCCGGTGTCTCGATCCCTAGGCGCTCGGTGAAGATGTAGCCGGCCCGGACCTTGACCATCTTGCTCGCTGAGCGGTCGAGGGCTTCGACGATGTCGGGGACGTGTTTGCGAGCGTGGCGATTCCAGATTTTCAAGACCGCCGCCATCCCGCCGCACCGGCTCGGTTCGGCGAGCGTATCGGCGAAGGTCGCGCCCACGGTCGAGACCCGCACCCCTGCCGCCTCGACCGTCGGCGCCGGCGCTGAGGTCTCGTGGAGTACGATGGCGCGCCCACGTAACACTTCCGGAAAAGGGGTCCTCGCATAGTAGGGGCGCCCGCCTTGTTCGTCTGCGTCCAGCCCGGCGAGCCATTCCATCTGCCTGACCTTCCACTGCCGCGCCTCGAAGGTCGAGAAATGTATGGGCGATGGTTCGGGCTCAATCAGGCTGTGGCGGTGAAGCGCGGAGCCATAGGATACATAGAGGAAGGGATCGACGAGGCAGGCGACCTGTTCGGCGCTCTCCTCCGAACCGGCCGCGGTCACCTGATAGACACCGTGGCCAAAATCGCGGTCCGGGGTCAGGGCATCGCGATATCCCAATCGGGAGATCATGGCGAAGACGTGTTGCTGATCCCATCGGCGTGGCAGACGTTTGAGAGGTTCGCCTTGCCACTGTCGGCTGCCGTAGAGCGCCTGCGTCAGACGATGGAAGTCAGAAGTCGTGATGACCGGCTGGTTGCGGTCGCGAAGGGCGGCCTGGATGCCAGCGGTGAACAGCATTTGGATTACGTGGTGCAGCCTTGCGTCCTTGGGACGTAAGGCTGCACCACGATGGCCGTCAACGGTTTCTGATCTCGGATGATCGCCGATTGTCACGAAGGAGCTTGGCCTTTGCCGACTTTCACCCTGCTAAAGATCGGCAATGAGATCGGCAAAAAGATCGGCAATCATCTATCGAATTTGGTAGTTTTTCCTATATAAGGCCGATGCTTATGCGCTTGCTGGAAGGCGCGGAAAGATCGGCAATGGAAACGCTCATCGAAACCCCTGACCGGTTGGAACCTATGCGCCTGGGAGACGAGGCGACGGGTCCGATCCATGAAGTGCTGGCGGAACTGGCGTTCAAGGCCGGCCGCCTGGACAACGCGTTACGCGGGCCGCTGCAGGCCGAGGCGGCCGATCTGGTCCGGCTGATGAACTGCTACTACTCAAACCTGATCGAAGGCCACGTCACGCGGCCGCGCGACATCGCCAAAGCGGTCGAAGGCGACCTGTCCGAGGATCCGGCAAGGCGCGATCTGCAATTGGAGGCGCGCGCCCACGTCATCGTCCAGCAGGTTCTCGACGCGCGCTTCCACGCCGGTGAACTGAGCGATCCCGCCACCGAAGACTTCATCCTCGGCCTCCACCGCGACTTCTATGCCGAGATGCCGGAGGCCTTCCGGCTGATCGAGGACAAGACCCGCAGCTTCATGATGGAGCCGGGCGTCTTCCGGCATATTCCAGACCACGACGTTGAGGTCGGCCGCCATCTCCCGCCCTCCAGCGAGCGAGTGGCGGCCTTCATGGCCCGCTTTCGTGAGGTTTACGGCGAGCGGCAAGGCCAGCCGCCCCGCGGCCGGCTGATCGACATCCCCGCCGCCCATCACCGCTTCGCCTATATTCACCCCTTCCCGGACGGCAACGGCCGGGTCGGCCGGTTGATGACCCACGCCATGTTCCTCAAGGCCGGGCTAGGCGCTGGCGGCCTCTGGTCGATCTCTCGTGGCCTGGCCCGGGGACTTGAGGACCGCGAGGAATACAAGCGCATGCTCGCCATGGCGGACATGCCTCGGCAAGGCGACCGGGACGGTCGCGGCAACCTCTCGCTTGCCGCACTGCAGGCCTTTACGCTCTGGTTCCTGAAGGTCTCTCTCGACCAGGTTGAGTTCATGACTGGGCTCTTCGACCTCGACACCTTCAGCACGCGCCTGAAGCGCGTGGTGGAGACCGATCCCGACCTCGATCCGCGCGGCGGCGCCATCCTTGAGGCGGTGCTAGGGCGGGGCGAGTTGTCGCGCGGCGAGGCCGCGGCGGTGACCGGGCTCGGCGACCGGATGGGACGCAGCATCCTGGCGCAGCTGACCACGACCGGACTGCTGGCAAGCGATACCCCCAAGGGACCGGTCCGCATCGGCCTGCCGACCGAGTACGTCGACCAGCTGTTCCCGAAGCTCTTCTACGAGGCTTAGCCGTGCTGAAAGCCACTGACGAAGAGATCGCTTCGGTCCGGGAATATTTCGAGTGGCAGGCGCCCGACCTCGAAGTGACGTTCATGCAGAAGGTCTACTCCGAGGCGGTCCTCCATACGCGCCACGACGTCTGGGACATCCACACCGACAAGGATCGCTGGTGGGTCATTACCGGGGGGACCAATCTCTATTCCCAGGCGCAGTTCCCCAACATGGACCTCGCCCTGACCTTCCACATTGGCCTGATGCTGCGAATTCCGCGGACCGAGGAACGGCAAGCCGACGACCTACGTATCCTCCCCTTCGGTCTTGCCTTCGAGAAGGTGGATGAAGCCTGCGAGGCGCAGACACAGGCCCAAACCGTCTCCGACTACCAGTCGATCGGCGTGCGCTGCCGAGAGGCGTTGCTGGAATTGATCAGCGCGGCGCAGGACGCTGCGGCGTGGACCGATATGCCGCCGCAGCGTGCAAACTTCCGCGACTGGACGGAGGTCATCTGCAACGAACTCCTTCCGGGGGACTCCAACAAGGAGCGCCGAGGGGCGGTCAAGACGGCGCTGACATCGGCATGGACGTTCTCGAACTGGCTGACTCATGCAAAGTCCGCCACCTGGGTCGATGCCGACATGGCGACGTCTCTCGTTCAGCACGCTGTCGCCATGGCGACGTCATTGATCCTGCGTGCGTTGCGCGATGTGCCGACGGAATGCCCAGACTGTGGCTCGCCGCATCTTGAAGCCGAACTTGGCGAGAATACCGAAGCGCCCGGGATCCTCTGGGAGCGGCCGCGGTGCGCCGACTGCGGATGGACCGGCCGACCTGTTCCGATCCTCACTGTCGAGGAGGGACAATCCGTCATCACCCGCGAGGGTGACGACACCGACGAATGCGGGATCATGACAGCGCCGCTCCGCGCGATCCTGAAGCCCGGGGATGCCAAGATCGAGCCCTTGAAGGACACGCGGACCGGTCCACCGGAGCACACGGTCTATTTCGCCTACGGATCGAATATGTCGACGGCGCGCCTGCGCGAGCGGATGCCAAGCTGCAAACCCCTCGGCCTGGCCACCCTGCCCGGTCATGCCCTTCGGTTCCACAAGCGCAGCGTTGATGGATCGGGCAAGTGCGATGCCTTCGCCGTGGACGGCGCAGACAGCGTGATCGGTGTGCTTTTCAGCTTCGATCCCACCGAGCGCGCCGCTCTCGATAAGGCCGAAGGCCTAGGCAACGGCTATGAGCATGCGACCGTCACGGTCATCAACGGCGAGGGTCGCCGGCGTAAGGTCCTCACCTACCTTGCAACACCCGATCATATTGACGACAGCCTTAAGCCCTACGGTTGGTACAAGGACCTCGTTCTTGCGGGCGCCACCGAACACGGCCTGCCGAAGGACTACATCGCTGACTGCATCTCGTCGGTTGTCGCGATGGCCGATCCCAATAACACCCGGGACAGGGACCAGCGAGCCACGCTTCGGAAGCCCGCATCTTAGAGCACGATGCGAACTCGCCGAGCTTGGCGAGTAAGTCCGCGCGCCGGCGTGATCCGAGTGGGCCGTTCTAGCGGGACCGCCCGTGTTGGCGCGCGCCTACCGCCCGACGCTCACGCTCGGGTTCATCGAACCGGCCGCCTCGCTCCAGCCAACCCGCGACGCGAGCGCGGGCTTGCTCCAGCAGGCGGTATTGGATCGCCGGGTCGACGATGCGGGACGCCACCACCGCCTCGACCGTCTTCAACGGCGCGGCTGGCTGGGCGCGGTGGCGGTTGGGGTCTGGGTTTGCGCGTCGCGTTTCGAGATCCCGACCGAGTGTTTCCCAGGCCTCGCGTCGACGTTCCCGTTCGCGGCGGCGTTCCAGGTCCTGAAGGTCGCGTTCGGTGGGCGTGTAGCCCCGCACTTCCAGGCCTTCCGCACGGGCGGCCAGCCAGGCCTCCCGGCGGAAGGCGGGCTCTCCGCCGAGGGTGACCTTCGTCCAGCCGCGATGACGGGCGATGGCCGTCAGGTGGCGGATGACGTGCGGGTCGGTGCGCGAGGTGACGAGGCGGTCGCCGCGGTCGCGGAAGGCCGGGGTGGGCACGGTGGCGTCGACATAGAAGCCGAGTCCGGGTCCGCCACGGCCATCCACGAAGTAGCGCCGTTGCAGGTCTTCGGGGACATCTCCCTTCGCTGTCGAATGTCGGCCGGTCGCCTTGAGGCTGTTAGAGGCGGAGGGCTCAACGGCCATGGTCGGGGTCTCCTGGCAGTCGCACCGACGCGTCGATGTAGCGTTCGACCCAGTCGGCCATTTCGGTCTCGGTGGCGCCTTGTGGCGGCAGGGGTTCCAGGCGGTGCGCGACGGCCGCCAGCCTGAGCTCGAGGCGGAGGTCGGCGTCGCAAGCCTGCGCCGCCACGGCCGCTGTTGCGGCCGGCCGGAGTGAGCTCAGGCCCACACCCGGATGCGGCGGGACCGTCGGCGCCGGCCGCTGGCGGCGGGTGAAGAGGCGTTCGCGCCAGTAGACGATCTTGCGCCCGCGGACGGCCGGCAAGCCGGCGCGCAGGACGATCAGCCGGTCGTCCGGCATCTGCATCAGCTCCTGCGGCAGCATCAGCGGACGGCGCTGGTCGGACTCCGTGTTGCTGCGGTGGCCGTTGCTTAACCCCGCCGGCCGGCTGCGCGAACGGCCTTCATAGGTGTAGGCGCCGATCCGCTCCGACAGCTCCTGGGCGATCTTCAGGTCCTTCGGCGCGAACGCGATCTCGACGCCGCAGTTGGCGATGATCTCCTCGGCGAGGTCGGGGCCATATTCGGCGCGCAGCTGCGCCGGGCTCTGCAGGACCGGCAGCAGCCGTAGGCCGTAGCCAGCGACGTAGGAGAAGCCGTGGGCGATGACGCTGGCGTGGCCCAGCCGCGCGAACTCATCGAGCAGGACCAGGACGGGGACCTGGTGGCGATCGCCGCTGGGGCGCTCGCGGGTGTTGAGGTCGATCAGCTGCTGCAGCAGCAGGTTATAGAGCGGCGCGACCCGGGCGAGGTTGTCGGGGGAAACCGTAAGGTAGAGCGAGAGGCGCTGGCTGCGCAGGTCGCGCAGGTCGAAGTCGCTGACGTCGGTCGCGGCGCAGACCCGCGGGTTGAGCCACAGGTTCATGCGGCTGGTGATCGTCTGCTTGATGCTCGAGAAGGTGTTTTCCGAGGCGGAGCAGAAGTCGGAAAGCGCGCTGGCGCCGCCGGGCGACAGGGGCTGGCCCGCCTGGCGGCGGGCGGCCAGCAGCTGGGGGAAGCGGGTGCGAGGATCGCCCGCCGTTAGCTGGGCGTAGATCGCGCCCAGGCTGAAGGGCAGCTCCGGCGTGGCGGCCACATAGGCGCCGACGCCGATCAGCCCGGTGCGCGCCGATTCCGCCCAGAATGGGTCGCCGTTGGGCGGCGCGGGGAACAGCATCACCGCCAGCTTCTGGAGCTCGTCGAGCACCGCGAACGGATCGGTGCGGTCGATGTGGCCGAGCGGGTTGAAGCGCGCGGTGCGGCCCTCGGCGTCGAGCGGGTCGAAGGCCAGGACCCGCTGGCCATTGCCGGCGCGGAAGCCCGCGGTGGCCTCCCAGTTCTCGCCCTTCACATCGAGGACCACCACCGAGTCCGGCCAGGTCAGCAGGTTGGGAATCACCACGCCGACGCCCTTGCCGGTCCGGGTCGGCGCATAGAGCAGCACATGTTCGGCGCCGCCGAAGCTCAGCAGCGATCCGGATTTGCGACCGAGCAGGATTCCCGGGTGTTTCCGCAGGCCCGCGCTGCGGACCTCGGCTTCCGTGGCCCACCGGGCGGCGCCGTAGAGGGGCGGGCGCAGGTTGCGGGCCACCGCGACGGCGACCCCACTCGCGGCGCTGAAGGCGATCAGCAGGCCCAGGCCCACCCAGTGGCGGACCTGCGGGTCGCCGCGGAAGTACCAAAACCAGGCGGGCACGGCGGCGATGTCGAGATGCGGCGAGAGCCGCCGCAGGCCGGCGAGCGCCACCGCCGCGGTCAGGGCGGTCACCAGGCTGGTCCCGACGGCGCCCAGGACGCCGAAGTAGACGGCCTTAAGCGGCCAGGGCGCGCTTGCGAAGCGGGTCATAGTAGATCTCGGAGACGCTGAAGCGGCCGTCGACGCGGCGCATCTGGACGACCACGTCCACCAGCACGTGCAGCAGGGCGCGGATCTCGGCGCGCGGCAGATCGCGGCCACCCTCGGAGTCCTTCACCAGCACGGTGAGCTGTTCGAAGGCCAGGAGCGCGCTGTCGGCGTGGATCGTGGTGATGCTGCCCGGATGGCCGGTGTTGACGTTCCGCAGGTAGAAGAACGCCGTGCCGTCGCGCAGCTCCTGCAGCAGGATGCGGTCGGGCCGCATGCGCAGCGCGCTTTCCAGCAGCTGCTTGGCGCCAACCTTGGCCAGGCCCTGGCCATCCTTGGCATAGAGCAGGTGCACGGCGTTGCGGTGCGGCACCGTCAGTTCGCGCGCGTCCTCGATGGTTAGCAGCCGCTCGGCAGCCGGGATCAACTGCACCAAGCCCTTGGCGAAGGTGGTCTTGCCGGAACCGGTGGCGCCGGAGATCAGGATGTTGCGGCGGCTGGCCACCGCCAGCCGGAAGAAGGCCGGCCAATCGCCCGTATCGTGAAGGCCGGCGAGCTCGGTCTCATCGCGCGAGAGCGACCCGGTGGCCAAGGTCACCTCATCGAACAGGCCCTGTCCCGCGAAGGCCTCGAGATCGAGGCGCGCCGAGGACGGCTTGCGGATGGTCAGCGACGGCGCCTCCGCCGCCGGCGGCAGGACGATCTGGCAGCGCTCCCCGCCCGGCAGCACCGTCGAACAGATCGGCGTCTCGGCCGTGACGTCCTGGGTGGTGAAGGCCGCGGCGGCGCGCGCCAGCGTGGCGATCCAGGCCTCGGTGAGGTCCGGGGCGTCGCGCCACTCCCAGCCGCCGCGCCGTTCCAGGCCGAGCTCGCCGGGGCGGTTGATCACCAGTTCGGTGACGTCCTCCTCCGCCAGCCCTGCGCGCAACGGCGCCAGGTAGTGGTGCAGCACCGCGTGATCCTGGACCATAGTCAGCGCGCCGCCAAGCCGTAGACGCTGGAGAAATCGAAGTCCTGGGCCACGAAGATCGACACCTCGGCGCCCTGCGCCTTGCGCAGGCTGGGCGGGATGTTCACCGCGTTCTGCAGGGCGACCGCGGCGGCGTCGGAGGGGACCCGGGCGGTGGCGGCGCCCTGCCCCGCGCCCCCGGAAAGGGCGTAGCTGCCGTCGTCGACGATCGAGAGCAGCAGGGCGCCGCCGAAGCGGTCCCAGAAGTGGGTGTCCAGGTCGCCATCGAAGCCGGCTCGGCCCAGGGCGTCGGCGGCCGGCGATTCCAGGCGGATCGCCACCCCGGCCGGGGTGACCGCCCGGGTCCACAGCACGAACAGCCGCTTCTGGCCTTGCTTGAGGCTGCTGCGGTATTCGCCGAGCACCTTGGTGCCCTTCTCCAGCAACACCACGCCCCCAGTGTCGGAGAGGACATCCCGCGGGATCAGGCAGCTGACGTAGCCAGGCGTGGCGGTGTCCATCGCGGTCTGCAGCAGACAGGGGATGGCGCTGCCGGCGACGATCAGAAAGTTACGGTTGGGCAGGCGGGTGGCCCGCACCTGGCCGATGGCCGAGCCGCGCCGCAGCAGGTCGAGCTCCGTGGGGCCGCCGGCCACCGCGGTCTCAAGCGCTGGAACGACCGGTCCCTCGCCCGTGAAGCCGGCCAGCCCGCCGCCTTGGCGGCTGTAGGCGATCATCGGCGCCCCGCGCACAGCGGCGAGATCGGTCCGCACCTTCGCGGCCGCCGTTGCGGCGGATGCCGGCTGACCGGACTGGGCGGTTTGAATGGCGGGGACCTGACCTTGAGCCGCGTCCGCAGCGCCCGCCACGCCAGGCGTCAAGCTGGGCGCTCCGGCGCCGGGGTTGGCGAGGGTCGGCGGCTTCAAGGGCTCGAACGCCACCACCTGCCGGGCCGGCTGGTCGGGCTGGACCGGCGTCTTGCCGTGCGCCGGTCGCATCGTCGCCGCCGCGAACACCCCGCAGCCGGCCACCAGCGCGGCCACCACCACCGCCTTGCCGGCCCGGCCGGAACTGAGGCGTCCTGCGATCGGCGAGATGGTCCGGTCGCCCCCTCCCCGTCCCGTGGGTTCGGGCGCCGCCGGGTCTGGCGTCGCGGTCGGGGCGTCCAGGGCCGGATCGACCTCAGTCATGATTGGGAGCTCCCTTGTCGGTGCGCACCACGTCGTCGGCCGCCGTGCCGGTGCCGGGGTTGTGGCCATAGGGTTCGAAGGCGGCGTTGAAGATGCAGAGGACCTCGCGGCCCCGGCGCAGGCGCAGCTCGCGGACCACCGAGTGGACCACGACGAATTCGCCGCGCACATCGAACGGCACGAGGCTCTCGGCCTTATCGGCGCCGACCTCGTACAGGGTCGGGACCGGCTGGTTGGCCGGAAAGCGCAGCACCGTGAAGCGGCCGTTGTCGGAGACTTCCGAAGGCTGCAGGGCCGCCGAGCCCTGCAGCTGGTAGGCGAGGTTGCGGCGGCCTTCGAGGACCGCGCGGTCGAGCTTCAGGTCGATGACCTTCTTCTCCAGCGCGGCCGCCTCGGATGAGAGCCGTTGGTCCGCCTGCGCCTTGACGTCGGCCGGATAGCGGAAGCGCAGGCCAAAGACCGTGTCGGACGTCTGTCGCGCCGCTGAGCCCGCGCGCGTCGACAGCTCGAAGGTGTAGGTGCGGGTCGTCGCGCCCCGGCTCGACGTGACGATCAGGTTGGTGGGTCCGCGCGCCGCCTTCGGCTTGACGAACAGGATGTTCTTCTCGGCCGCCACCTCCCAGCCGGAGGTGTCGCCAAGCGCGACGTGCAGGATGCTCTCTTCGTCGCCCAGCACGATCTGGGTGGCGGTACGGAAGACGCCGGTGACCTTCACCACCGCCCAGGAGTCATAGTCGACCACCTTGATGCGGGGGTCGGAGGGCCCGGCCTTGGGCATGTCCAGGGCCTGCGCCGACGTCACCGGAGCGGCCAGAACCACACTAATGAGGGATAGAACGGCGAGCGGCGGCCGGAGGCGTCTCATCGCACCACCTCCGGGTCGGCGCGATAGGTGGTGACCTGGAAGCCCAGGGGATTACGCAGCCGGTCGGCCTCGGCCATCGGAGCCTTGGTGTAGTGGAAGGCGACCGTGGCGATCCAATCGCTCCCGGTGACGCTCTGGCCCTGGCGGACCGTACGGTGGAAGCGGACGTTGGCCACCTGCGGGCTGACGAAACTGACCGAACGGATCTCCAGCTGGGCCTCGCCCGTCGGCCCGTAGACCACCTGTGGGCTCGCGGGATTGCTAGAGCGGTAGGCCTGGGCCCACCGCTCCTGCTCTTCCGGCGTCGACATGATCGACACCTGGCGGAAGTTGGCCTCGGCCGCCGGCGCCAGCCAACCTTCCCGCGCCCGGATGTATTGCGCGAGGAAGTGCTTGGTGACCGCCTCCTCGTAGGTGACGGGCTTGCCGGCCTTCAGGGCCGAGATCACGTCCACCGCGCCGGTCGTTCGGTCGACGCGGATCACGTAGGGCGCGACGCTCTTCAGCGGCGCGAGCCCCGCGACGGCGCCGACGGCGGCGGTCGCGACCAGGGCCGCGAAGCCCGCCACGCCCCAGGCGAAACGCCGGGAGCGCTCGGCGGCCCGCCAGCGGTCGGCGTCCCAGCTCTGGGCTTCATCGAAGTAGCCTTTCAGGTCAGCGACGCCGTTCATGCGCCGCATCCCGGTTGAGCGGCGTTGGCCGATGGCGTGGGCGCAGCCGCCGGCGCCGTGGGCGTCGAGGGATCGAGCACCGAACCGTTGGGGTTGGCGGGACGCAGGTGCTTGCCGTCGCAGGTCGGCAGGCCGCCGGACGGCGAACTCGCGCAGCCGCTGGCCGCCAGGGCCGTGAGGATCAAGGTCAAATAGGGTTTCATGCGCGGCCTCCAGACGGTCGGATGCTGCCGCCGCCCTGGGGCGCGGTGTTGCGGGCCTCTTGCGGGCCCTGGGCTTTCGGGAAAGACGGGACCACGCGGCTGACCGCCGCGTTGGCGAAGTCGGCCAGGCCGACGCTGGCCCCGCCGGCGATGCCGGCGGCGATGGCCGGGGTCTGCAGGAAGAAGATCGAGCCCAGGATGCAGAGGGCGACGAACAGCATGCCGCCGGCCATGGGGTCCTGTCCGTCGATGCCGCTCCACTGCTGGGCCAACAGGAAGAGGACCAGTTGGAAGACCGTGATGATCAGGGCGAAGAGCACGATGTAGTTCACCGCCTGGCTGAGCCAGCCGAAGAAGAAGCGGCGGCTGGCGTCGAACAGGGCGCAGGCCACAAAGATCGGACCCAAGGCCACCAGCAGGGCCAGCGCGACCTTGGCGATCATCACCACGCCGAAGCCCAGGGCGGCGGCGATCGCGCCGACCACGTAGACAAGCCCGGCCATGATCCAGGGACTGAAATCGATTGGGCTGCCAGTCTGGCCGATTTTCTGGCCGAGGTAGGCCGCACGGGAGAAGAACTGGTCGAACGCGGCGCCAACGTCGGGGGTCTCCGCGCCGCTGATCGCCTGGGTCAGCGTGTCTGGGAGACTGTGGAACAGGGGCGTGGTGACGTAGCTGGAATAGGCCACCGTCGTGGCCAGCATGTAGATCAGGGCCAGCTTGAGGCTGCGGACCGCGAAGTCGGCGATCGGCTCGGAGATCGCGCCGCGCAGGATCGCGATCCCGTAGAGCAGGACGTACAGCACCAGGGCTAGGCGCAGCGGTCCGGCGACCGCGGCAATCACTGAGCTCGCCCGTTCATTCAGGAAGGTGTCGAGCTTGCTGTCGATGAACGCGTAGGCAGGCTCGAAGATTTGGAAGTTGCCGGCCATCAGAAGCCCTTGCGATAGAGCTCTAGCCGCGTCCGATCGGCGGCGGCTTTCGCTCCAGCCAGCGCCGTTTGACACTCCTCGCCGCGGGTCTGGCCGGACTTGCAGTGCGCAAGGACGGCTTTGGCCTCCGCCGGGTGGGCTTCGAAATAGGCAGCGCTGCGCGCCGCTGCTGAGCACCCCGTAAGATTGAACGCGATCGGCAGCACGATGCTGAGCGTGCTCAGCAGAATGAAGACGCTGGCGCGGAGCCTCATTGGAAGCCGCTCCGATAGAGCGCCAAGCGCGCCGCGTTCGCTGCGGCCACTCGCTCCCGATCGCGTTGGGCCTGCAGCCGCTCGTCGGCCTGCTGGCTCATCGCCAGACCCTGCAGCCGCATCTGGTCGTTGGCGATCATCGCCTGCTCCGTGGTCGCGCGCGCCTGCAGGTCGAGCACCGCGCGCGCATCGGTCGCCGCGTCGATCGCCTGTTGAAGGGTCTGCAGGCCGCCGAGCCGTTGCTGGCCGCCGGTGGCAATGGCTTGCCCAAGCGCCAGGGCGGTCGCTGCGCGCATGCCGGCCGCCTCGAGGTCCGCGCCGATCGTGTCTCCGGCGGGAGCCGTGTAGAGCCGGTTGGCGCTGCGGATCGCCGCCGCCTGGGTCCCGATGGCGCCTAGCGCCGTGATGTCACCTTGCCCGGCGGCGCTGAGCGCGGCGACGCCTGGGATGAGTTGCCGCAGCGCGGGCGCCTCCAGACTCTGGGCGATGGCGCCGACATTGGAGGCCTGGTTGAGGCTCTGCAGCAGCTGCGCGCCCTGCTGCACCTGGGTCTCGGCCTGGCGCAGCTGGTTGAGGCCGGTCTGGGCCGCCGCAATCAGCTTGGCGTAGCTGGCGGCGTCATAGACGGCCAGCTGGGCGTGGGCGGCCGGCGCCGTCAGAGAGAGCGCGCCCGCGCCGGCCAGGATCAGGTGGCGCAGTGTCGTTTTGAGCGGGGTCACGGAAGCAGCCTCCTTTGATGATGAAACGGCGTGAGCCAGGTGGCCGGGTCGTCACCGACCTCGGCGCGAATCCGGTCGAGCAGGTCGACGGTGTCGGTGCGGCCGGAGAGGATCGCGAGCGCGTTGTCCAACCCGTCGAGCCGGAGCTCTGCCACCACCGAGTTCAGGCCCTGCTTGATCAGGAACTGCCGCGACTCCGGCGCCAGCTCCTCGCGAACCAGGGCGAATTCGCGCCGCGTCAGGCCGAAGCCTTCGACGTAATCTCGCTCGGCGGCGTGGGGATTGGGGAGGAAGATCTTGGTGGCGCACTGCTCCAGGATCGTGTGTGCGATCGGTGAGCGCAGAACGTCGGCGGGCGACTGGGTGGCGAACACCATGAAGGCGTTCTGCTTGCGGTAGGTCTTCAGCCCGTCCTCGGCGAGGCCGCGGAAAGCCTCATCGCCCAAGGCCTTCCAGAATTCGTCGATGTCGATGACCAGGCGGCGCCCATCCACCAGGGCCTGCAGCCGATGGAAGAGGTACATCATCGCCGGCGTGCGGACCTCGGGGTTGTCCAGCACGTGGGTCATGTCGAAGCCAAGGAAGCGGGCGTCGAGACTCACAGTGTCGGCGTCGTTGTCGAGCACCCAGCCCAGCGCGCCGCCCTGCCGCCAGCGGTCGAGGCGGGCGCCGACGCCCGCGGCGTCGCGTTGGCCCAGCAGTTGCCGGAGCGCCGACAGCGAACGCTGCGCCGGCGGCAGGGGCGCCAGCGCCGTGATCGCTTCGTCGATGGCCCGATCCTCGTCCGGCGCCAAGCCGTCCGGGCCCGGGCCGGCGAGCCGGCGGACCAGGGCGCCCAGGAACGCCCGGTCGGCGGCATCGAAGCTGAGCGCCTTGAACGGGGCGAAGCCGGTGGGCTCACCATTTCGAAGGGTGAGGTAGGTCCCGCCGCTGGCGCGCACGAACAGTTCCGCGCCGCGGTCCTTGTCGATGAACACCATCTGCGGCGCAGCCTTCTCCAGCTGCGCCAGCATGAAGTTCTGCACCACCGTCTTGCCGGAGCCGGAAGGGCCGCAGATGAAGGTGTGACCCACGTCGCCCACGTGGAAATTGAAGTGGAAGGGTGAGCCGGCGGACGTGCGCAGCAGGGCCACCGCCGGCCCCCAGTGGTTGCCTGCGGCCCGTCCGGTGGGATGGGTGTGGAAAGGGGCGAGCGCCGCGAAATTCCGCGTGGTGATCGCGGCGGGGCGGACCCGGCGGGCGAAGTTCCCCGGGAACTGCGACCAGAAGGCGGCTTCGAGCGCGAGATCCTCCCGCGCGGTGACCAGGCCGGAGTCGGCCAACAGGGCGCGCGCCTGGCTGAGATGCGCAGCGAGCGCCGCCGGATCCTCGCCATAAACCAGGATCGTCGCCTGATGGTCGCCCATCGCGAAGCGGTTGGATATCAGGTCGTCGAGGGCGTCGCTCAGGCCCGCCACCTGGCTCGCGGCGCGATCGCGGGCGGAGACCATCTGGTTCTGCTTGCGCTCCATTACCGCGCGGGCGGCGGCCTTGGAGAGGAAGGCGAAGGACTGGCTGGCGACAAAGCCGAAGCGGGCGGCTAGCAGCCCGTTCCAGTGGCCCGGCCGGGTGACCGCCGGGTACTCCTTGACCCCGAACATCCCGGCGAACCGCGCAGACCCAGCTTCGCGGATCTCCAGGGCCTCCCGGCCGAAGATCACCCGGGCGGTATGGACCGCGGACCCGAGATGACCGCGTACGATTGGCACAGCCTCGGGCGCCCCGGTTAGCAGGAGCCGCATCAGGCTCATGGGTTCGGAGAACCAAACGCCCTCGCGCTGATAGGTGGTCAGCGGACGTGGACCGTAACGGCCGAGGTATTGCTGCAGGTCGCGGCCGGCTTCCTCGAGGCGCTGCACGCGCTCGACCTCCAGCGCTCCGGCGACACGCACCCCGCGCAGGCGATTGATCCAGGCGCCGGCGCGGTCGGCGCCCTCGCGTCCAGGGTGCAGCACCAGGGTCAGGTAGAGCTCGTTGACGAACATCCGGCCGCGGCCGAGCCGCCCCTGGTACTGGGCGTCGAGATCGGCGGCGAAGGCCGAGCGGAACGCACCGGTCGGGTAGCCTGCATGGGGCCGCCGCACGAGATGGTGCCAGACGGCCAGCCGATCGTCGGCGAGATTGCGCCAGGCGCTGTTGAGCTTGGCGTGCCAGTCGTTGAGGTCGGCGAGATCGGCCGTCTCGAAGCTGGCGCCGTCGAGCCGCAGACAGAGCATCAAAGCGCCGCTGTCCAGCGCCACGACCGCCTCGTTGACGTGGCGCGCGTAGGGCATGTGCGCGCGAGCGTCGCCTTCGCGGCCGAGCGCGGGCCGCGGCGGACGGGTGAGACGCCGATCACCCACGGAGCACCGCCTCGGCGCGCCGGCGCCGCAGGAGGGGCAAGGGGGTGGCGGAGGCGCCGCCCCAGGTCGCGCTGTTGCGCGCCCGGCCCGTGGTCTCCAGGAACTGGAACAGCACCCGGAAGGCGTTGGGATCGTGTTTGCAGATGGCCCGCGAAACCAGGTGCAGCGCCGGAGCGATCACCAGGTAGCGCGGCGAGTTCGCGACCAGGAAGACCGTCGCCGTGAGGATCAGGTTGAGGGCGACGGCCTCCATCGGCACGCCGGCGACCGTCGCCGGCCGCGTGCAGGCCAGGAAGAGCACGTCCTCTGTCAGCCGTTCATCGGGAAGGGACATCGCTAGCCGCCCGTCCCGCCGCTGATCAGATCAACGATCCCGGCGGCGCTGAACATCACAGCGATGCCGACGACCACCGCCGCCAATCGACGAAGATCGATGTGGCCGAGGAGCCAGACGATGGCCGTGGTGATCACGGCCGCG
>JBOHKZ010000192.1:0-11732 GCA_050729355.1 Phenylobacterium sp.
CACGGGAAGCGTGACCCTTCGCGCCCGCTTCGCCAATCCATCGGCCCTGCTGCTGCCGGGGATGTATGTCCGCGCCAAGCTCTCCCAGGCGACGGCGCAGAATGTGATCCTGGCGCCGCAACAGGGCGTCTCGCGCGACCCCCGCGGTAACGCCACCGTGAAGCTGATCGGGCCCGACTCCAAGGTGGTGACGCGGACGATCACGACCGACCGCACCGTCGGGAATAGCTGGTTGGTGACCAGCGGCCTCAAGCCCGGCGACCGGGTCATCGTCGAGGGCGTGGACCGGGTTAAGTCGGGACAGGTGGTCAGGCCCGTACCAGCGGGTTCGCCCTCCGGGCCGCCAAACCGCGGCGCGGCCAAATGATCTCCAAGATCTTCGTCGACAGGCCGATCTTCGCCTGGGTGATCGCCATCGTGATCATGCTGGCCGGCCTTGGCGCCATCCGCTTCCTGCCGGTCGAGCAGTATCCCGACATCGCGCCACCCTCGGTCAACATCAGTGCGACCTACCCAGGGGCCTCGGCCGCCATCGTCGAGTCCAGCGTCACTCAGATCATCGAGCAGCAGCTGATCGGCATCGACGGCCTGATCTATTTTTCCTCCACATCAAACTCTGCTGGCCAGGTGACGATCACCGTCACTTTCGAAAAGGGGACCAATCCGGACATCGCCCAGGTGCAGGTCCAGAACAAGGTGCAGCAGGCGCTGCCCCGCCTGCCGCAGCAGGTGCAGCAGCAGGGCCTGGTTGTCACCAAGTCCAACAACGACTTCCTGATGGTCATCGCGCTCTACGACGAGACCGACCGTCTCACGAGCGGCGACGTCTCCGACTATCTGGTTTCGAACATGCAGGAGCCCTTGGGTCGCATTGCGGGCGTCGGCAACGTCAACGTCTTCGGATCCCAGTACGCGATGCGGATCTGGCTCGACCCCTACAAGCTCAGCAGCTTCAACTTGATGCCCGGCGACGTGACCTCGGCCATCGAGGCGCAGAACGCCCAGATCGCCGCCGGCGAGATCGGCTCGCAGCCTTCCATCGAAACCCAGGTCCTCGACGCCACCGTCACCGCCCGATCGCGCCTTACAACGCCGGAGGAATTCCGGAAGATCATCGTCAAGACCCAGACGGACGGTTCGAAGGTCCTTCTCCAGGATGTGGCCAGGGTCGAACTCGGCAGCGAGAGCTACTCCACCCAGGCCAGGCTCAACCGTCACCCTGCGTCCGGCATCGCGATCCAGCTCGCGCCCGGCGCCGACGCGCTGAAGACGGCCGAACTGGTCCGCGCCATGGTCGCGGACAAGGCGAAGTCATTCCCCGAGGGCTTCCGCTACGCCTACCCCAACGACAGCACGGCGTTCATCAAGCTTTCAGTCCGCGAGGTGGTCTTCACCCTTTTCGAGGCCATCGCGCTGGTGGTCGTGGTGATGTTCATATTCCTGCAGAGCTGGCGCGCGACGCTCATCCCGGCCATCGCCGTCCCGGTCGTGTTGCTGGGGACCTTCGGGATCCTTGCGGCCGCCGGCTTCACCATCAATACGCTGACTCTGTTCGGCCTCGTGCTGTCGATCGGGCTCCTGGTGGATGACGCCATCGTCGTGGTCGAGAACGTCGAGCGGGTGATGGAGGAAGAGCCCGACCTGACGCCGCGCGAGGCCACCATCAAGTCGATGGAACAGGTGCAGATGGCGCTGATCGGCATCGCGATGGTTCTATCAGCCGTCTTCCTGCCGATGGCCTTCTTCGGCGGATCGATCGGGGTGATCTATCGGCAGTTCTCGATCACCATCGTGTCCTCGATGGTGCTGTCGGTGATCGTGGCGCTGGTGCTGTCGCCCGCGCTGGCGGCGACACTGCTCCGGCGCCCGGACCTGAACAGAGCGCCCCGCAACGGGTTCGGAGCGGGCGCCAAGCGCCTTGGCGATCGCTTCAACGCCTCGTTCAAGGTCATCTCCACGCGCTACCAGAGCGGAGTCAGGGCCGTCATCGCCCGGACCCGGATGGCGATGCTGATCTACGCCGGCCTTGCTGTGGTGCTGGTCGTGGTGTTCGTGCGCCTGCCCACGAGTTTCCTGCCGGTGGAGGATCAGGGCGTGGCCCAGGCACAGTTCACCCTGCCGCCCGGCGCGAGCCAGTCGCGAACAAAGGCGGCGGCAAAGGCGGTCGAGAACTATTTCCTGGGCGCTGAAAAGAGCAATGTGAACCAGATCTTCGATGTGGTTGGCCAGGGACCCGGCGGGACGGGCCAGAACGCCGGGCGGGCGTTCATCGCCTTCAAGCCCTGGGCCGATCGCAAGGGCAAGGCCAACGCCGCCGGTTCGATCACCCAGCGCGCCACCCACGCCCTGTCCAGTCTGCGGGATGTGCAGTTTGTGGCGCTCAACCCGCCATCGGTCCGCGGATTGGGGCAGTCGAGCGGCTTTACGCTGGAACTGCAGAATACCGGCGGCCTTAGTCGCGCCGAATTCGAATCCCGCCTGAACCAGCTGCTGTCCGAGGCCGGCGAAGACCCTGTGCTCACTGGTGTGCGGTTGAACGCCCTGGAGGACCGGCCGACTCTGAAGGTCGACATCGACCAGGAAAAAGTTGGCGCCCTCGGGCTCTCGCAAGACGATGTCGACACCACGCTCTCAACGGCCTGGGGCGGCGACTATGTGAACGATTTCGTGGACCGCGGGCGCGTGAAACGGGTGTTCGTCGAGGGCGACGCACCGTACCGCAGCCGCCCGGAGGACCTCGCGGCGTGGTATGTGCGCTCCGCTAACGGCGGGATGGCGCCTTTCTCGGCGTTTGCCCGGACACGATGGGAGCGCACGCCGACCACCCTGCTGCGCTTCAACGGCATCTCCGCCTATGAGGTCATGGGCGACGCCTCTCTGGGCTACAGCTCGGGCCAGGCCATGGACCATGTCGCCGCGATCGCCGCCAAGCTGCCGGGAACGTCCGTCGCCTGGAGCAACCTGTCCTACCAGGAGCGGCTCTCTGGCGGGCAGGCGCCGATCCTCTATGCACTCTCGCTCCTGGTGGTCTTCCTGTGCCTCGCGGCGCTCTACGAGAGCTGGTCGGTGCCGTTCTCGGTGATGCTGGTCATCCCGCTGGGCCTGATCGGCGCGGCCCTGGCGGTGTGGGGGCGGGGGCTTTCCAACGACGTCTATTTCCAGGTCGGCCTGCTCACCACCATGGGGCTTTCGGCCAAGAACGCGATCCTGATCGTCGAGTTCGCCGAAGGCGCGGAGCGGCGGGGCCTCACCGCCTACGAGGCCGCCCTCGAAGGCGCCAAGTTGCGGCTGCGGCCCATCCTGATGACCAGCTTCGCCTTCATCTTCGGCGTCTTGCCGCTGGCGGTGTCCACTGGCGCGGGCGCCCAGAGCCGGATCGCCATCGGGACGGCGGTGATCGGCGGCATGCTCACCGCCACGGTGCTCGCCATCTTCTACGTGCCGATGTTCTTCGTGATGGTCCGCCGCATCTTCCGCAACCGGCATGCCCCGGCCGAGAAGCAGGCATGAGGCGAGCCCTGCTCATAGCCATCGCGGCCGGAGGTCTGGCCGGCTGCACGTTGGAGCCGACCTATGTTCGCCCCGCGCCGGCCACGCCCGCGACCTGGCCCGTCGGCGCGGCCTATCCGCCGGCCAGCCCGGCGGCGCTGCCGTCGCTCAGCTACCGCGACGTCTTCCGCGATCCGCATCTGCAGGCGATCATCGCCAGCGCCCTGGCGAACAACCAGGACCTCCAGGCGGCGCTCGCCAACGTCGGGATCGCGCGGGCGCAGTATCGGGTGCAGCGCGCGCAGCTGTTGCCGCAGATCGACGCCAACCTGGGGGCCGGGGAGAGCCAGAGCCACACCGAGGCCGCTGGCGTCACCACCAGCCGCCGCCAGATCGATCGGTCGTTCAACGCCGATGTCGGGTTCAGCGCCTTCGAACTGGACCTGTTCGGGCGCCTTCGCAGCCTGAGCCATGCGGCCCAGGAGCAGTATCTGGCGAGCGAAGCCGCCGAGCGCACGGCGCGCCTGACGATCATCGCAGAGGTGGCCAGCGCCTATCTCACCCTGGCGACCGACCGCAGCCTGCTGACGGTGGCGGCCGAAACCGAGGCCAGCGCGGCGCGCAGCGTGCAGCTGACGCAGGCGCGGCTCACCGGAGGGGTCGCGCCGAGAACCGACCTGCGTCAGGCGCAGACCGTGCTCGACCAGGCCCGGTCCGACCGGGCCAACCTAACGACGCTCGTCGCGCAGGACCGCAACGCCCTGGAGCTGCTGGTCGGGGCGCCGGTGCCTGACGCCGACCTGCCGACGTCGATCGAGAGCATCGATGGTCTGCTGGGCGAGGCGCCGGCGGGTCTGGACTCTCGCATCCTCCTGCGGCGGCCGGACGTCGCGCAGGCGGAGTATCAGCTGCGCGCCGCCAACGCTCAGATCGGCGCCGCCCGCGCCGCGTTCTTCCCGACGATCAACCTTACAGCGCTGGCCGGCGTGGCCAGCCCGGCGCTCTCGGCGCTGTTCAACGGCAACAGTTTTGTCTGGTCGGCGCAGGCGGCGGCCGCGCAAACGATCTTCGACGGCGGCGCGAACCGCGGGAATCTCGCAGCGGCCAAAGCTCAGCGCGACCTCACCGTCGCCCAATACCAGAAGGCCATCCAGACCGCTTTCCGCGAGGTCGCCGACGCCCTCGCCCGCCAGGGTACGATCAATAACCAGATGGCCGCCCAGTCCGACCTGGAGGCCGCGGCGAGCGACAACTACGTCCTGGCCAACGCGCGGTACAGGGAGGGCATCGATCCCTACCTCAACGCGCTCGATGCGCAGCGCACGCTCTACAGCGCCCGCCAGACGCTCGCCGCCACGCGGCTGATCCGGGCGGACAACCTGGTGACGCTCTATCGGGTCCTGGGCGGCGACCTGCTGGTCGACACGACGGCGAATTCGAAGGGAGGCTGATCCTTCAGGTCCGCTTTCGCATGATGGCGTCCAGGCTCCACGGGCCGGGACCGGCGAAGACCAGGTAGAGGAAACCGAAGCAGAAGAGGATGGCCGCGTCGCCCTGGTTGAGGCCGGGCCAGGGGTTCTGCGAGTTGTGGGCGATGAAATAGGCCACCGCCATCTGGCCGGAGCAGATGAACGCCGCGGCGCGGGTGAAGAGGCCAAGCGCGATCAGGCCGCCGCCCACCACCTCGATCCAGGCCGCGGCCAGCAGCATGGTCGGCAGGGGATCTGGAGCGCCGGGTTGCGGGCCGGGGAAGTGGAACAGCTTCATCAGGCCGTGTTCCATGAAGAGCAGGGCCGTGATGATCCGCAGGATGCTCAGGACCCGCGGCGACCAGGCGTCGAGATTCGGCATGATTAGTCCCCCAGTGAGCCGCCCTCGTCAGGCGGCTCGGCGCAGTTCGGCGTCGACCATCCGCTGGACGGCCACGTAGTCGGTCTTGCCAGTGCCCAGCACCGGGATCTCCGACACCCGGATGATCTTGCGCGGCACCGCGATCTCCGGCGCGCCGATGGCCTTCGCGTGAGCGACCAGCGGGGTCGAGTCGGCGTCGCGGCGGTCGGTCACCAGGATCAGGCGCTCGCCCTTCTTCGGGTCGGGAAGCGCTATGACCGCATGGCGGCTCTCGGGCCAGACGGAGGTGACCAGGTCCTCGGCCGCGGTGAGCGAGACCATCTCGCCGCCGATCTTGGCGAAGCGTTTCACGCGGCCTTTGATCTTCACCCAGCCGTCGTCGGTGATCGAGACGACGTCGCCCGTGTCGTGCCAGCCGTCGGAGAGCGGGTCGAGGCCGCCTGCCGGGTTGAGGTAGCCGGCCATGACGTTGGGGCCACGCACGAAGAGCTTGCCGCCGCCCGGGATGCCCTCGACCGGCTCCAGACGGGTTTCCATGCCGGGCAGCAGGCCGCCGACCGTGCCGCGGCGGTTGTCCTCGGGCTTGTTCACGGCGATCACCGGCGCGGCCTCGGTGGCGCCGTAGCCCTCGAGAACCGGGATGTCGCCAAACCGCTCGGAGATCAGGTTGTGGGTCTCGTCGCGCACCTTCTCGGCGCCGCAGACGATGAACTTCAGAGCTGACAGCTCGTCGGGCTCGGCCGAGCGGGCGTACTGGTTCACGAAGGTGTCGGTGGCCAGGAGGATCGAGGCCTTGGTGTCCTTGATCAGCGGCGGGATCTGCTTGGTGTGCAGCGGCGAGGGATACTGGAACGCCTTCATGCCGGTCAGGATCGGCAGCAACACCCCGCCGGTCAGGCCGAAGCAGTGGAAGGTGGGCAGAGGGTTGAACATCACCCAGGCGGGATCGAGGGCGATGTGGGCGGCGACCTGCTGGACGTTGGCCACCAGGTTCTGCTGGCTCAGCACCACGCCCTTGGGCGCGCCGAAGCTGCCCGACGTGAACAGGATCACGCCCGGATCGGAAGGCCGGGTCGCCGCGCGGAAGCGCTTGGGGAAGGCGCCGGCGGCCGCGGCGTAGAGCTTGTCGGCCAGGCCGACAGTGGCGCGGACGTCCTCCAGGTAGGTGACCGTGGTCAGCATCTCCAGCGCGTCGACCAGGTCGTGCAGCTTGCCTTGCTCGACGAAGCGGTGGGCGGTCAGCACGCGCTTCACGCCCGCCAGTTCACAAGCCGCCTTCAGGTTGCGGATGCCGGCGGTGAAGTTGAGCATGGTCGGCACGCGGCCGAAGGCGTGCAGGGCGAAGAACGTGACCACGGCGCCGGAGCTGGCGGGCAGCATCACGCCCACCCGCTCGCCGGGCTTGGTGAAGGCAGCGATCTTGCGCCCGAGCGCGAAGGACGCCCGGATCAGGTCGGTGTAGGTCAGCGGATTGCGTTCCTGGTCCTCCAGGATGGGTTTCTTGGCCCCAAAAGTCTGACGGGCGTCCACCAGGGCGTCGAACAGGGTCGTCTGCGCCTGGCGGGCATCAAAGGAACGCGACAAGAGCCACCACCTCCCAAACCATTATCGTTGCCGCCAGCCTATCGCCCGGCTTCACGGATGAAAAGAATGGTTACGATGCGTGAGACCGCGACGCGATGGGCCGCGCCAGGTCATTCCTGACTTGATCCCAAGCCCCCGACCGCCGATCTAGGGGCCATGGCCGTGGTTATCGACACTTTGGGGGACCGGCGTCCCCGACATCCCGAGAAGCAGGCCCGGCCCGATACGCCGCTGCTGCGCAAGCCCGAATGGCTGCGGGTCCGAGCGCCCGGTTCGCCGGGCTACAACGCCACGCGCGAGATCGTGAAGAGCCACGGGCTGGTCACGGTCTGCGAGGAGGCGGCCTGCCCGAACATCGGCGAGTGCTGGTCCAAGAGCCACGCCACCATGATGATCATGGGCGATACCTGCACCCGGGCCTGCGCCTTCTGCAACGTGGCGACCGGCAAGCCTGACCCGCTCGATCCCACCGAACCCGCGCGCGTCGCCGACGCGGTGGCCAAGATGGGGCTGAAGCATGTGGTCATCACCTCGGTGGACCGCGACGACCTGGCCGACGGCGGGGCGGCGCACTTCGCGGCCGTGGTGCGCGCCATTCGGCTCGCCGCGCCTGGGACGACCATCGAGATCCTGACGCCCGACTTCCTGAGGAAACCGGTGAGCGCGGCCTACGAGGTGATCGACAGCAAGCCGGACGTCTTCAACCACAACCTGGAGACCGTGCCGCGGCTCTACCTCTCGATCCGGCCGGGCGCGCGCTACTACCATTCGCTTCGGCTGCTGGAGCGGGTGAAGGAACGCGACCCGACCCAGTTCACCAAATCAGGCGTGATGGTCGGGCTTGGTGAGACCAAGGAAGAGGTCATGCAGGTGATGGACGACATGCGTTCCGCCGGCGTCGACTTCATCACCATCGGCCAGTACCTGCAGCCGACCCGCAAGCACGCCGCCATCGACCGCTTCGTGCATCCGGACGAGTTCCACGCCTATGAGGAAATCGCCCGAGCCAAGGGGTTCCTGATGGTCTCGGCGAGCCCCCTGACCCGTTCATCCCATCACGCCGGCGAGGACTTCGCCCGCCTGCAGGCCGCCCGGATCGCCCGGGAAGCCGCGGCCTGACCGGCGTTGCGCCACCACGTCTCCAAAATCCTGCCCTACACGCCCGACCAACTCTTCGCCCTGGTCGGCGACGTAAACGCCTATCCCGACTTCGTGCCCTGGATCACGTCGATGCGGACCTGGAACGCCCGGCGACTGGGGGAGGGCGTCGAGGCGGTGGACGCCGAGGCCGGCGTGGGGTTCTCGTTCCTGAAGGAGCGCTTCTCGACCCGTGTGCGACGCGACCTCACGAACAGCCGGATCGACGTCAGCCTGCTGTCCGGTCCCTTCAAGCATCTTGCCAATCACTGGGAGTTCCACCCGGACGCAACGGGAACCCGGGTCGAGTTCGACATCGATTTCCAGTTCAAGTCGCGCCTGCTGGAGGCCCTGCTTGCCGCCAACTTCGGCCGGGCCGTCGACCGGCTGATGGAATGCTTCGAGGGTCGGGCCGAAGCGCTCTACGGTACGGCGGAGCCCGCCGACTAGCTGGCCGCCATCCGCGCACGCCGGTTCTGGGTGTGGACCAGCAAGATCACCAGTCCGACCGCGGTCACTACGATCAGAGGCAGCAGTTCCTTTCGCGCGCCGATGACCAGTACGACGCTGAAGAGCAAAGCCGTCAGGCCGGCGACGATGCCAGCGAACGGCAATCGAAATTGCGGTTGCGGCGCGTCGACCCTGCCGTTGAGCCGCGCCAGCGCCACGCAGCATAGGATGTAGCTCACCACCCGGGTCGCCGTGGCGATGGTCAGGGCGGTGATCAGGTCGCTGACGATCGCGAGGCCGAAACAGAGCGTGCTGGAGGTCAGGATCGCCACGTGCGGCGTGCGCCAGCGCGGATGGATCTTCGAGAAGAAGGCTGGAAGCTGGTTCTGTTCGGCCAGCGCCATCAGCATGCGCGGCATGGCGACCACGATGATCAGCACAGTGCCCACGATCACGGCCAGCGCGCCGGCCGAGACCGCCACCGCGCCGGGTCCGCCGAAGATCTGGCGGCCGGCCTCGGCCAGCGGCCGATCCGTGGCGGCCGGCGCATCGAGGATGCCGACGCAGACCAACAGCACCGCGCCATAGGCCAAGGTGGCGATGGCCACGCTGGCGGCCAGCGCGATCGGCACATCCCGCTTCGGCTCGCGCGCCTCGCCGGCTATCACCGCGCCTCGCTCGAAGCCCGAATAGGCGAAGAGGTAGATCAGCATGGCCGTGGCGAATTGCGGCACGGCCGGAAGCGCCGTCGTGGGCTTGAGATGGCCCACGTCGATGAAGGCCAGGCCGGCCACGAGGAAAACGGCCACGAAGCCGACCTTGATCACGATCAGCAGGTTGCTCACCCGGGCCGACTCGCGGATGCCCACCAGCGCAATGGTGGCCAGCACCAGACCCAGGGCGAGGATCGCGGCCATCCGCGGCCAACCCTGCGCCAGCGCCGGCGCGAACCCGGCCAGATAGCTGATCATCAGGTTGCAGAGCGTCGCGGCCGACATCGCCTGGCTGAACCAGAGCAGCCAGCCGACAGAGAACGCGGCGGCCGGGGGCAGGGCGGAACGCGCGTAAAGGTAAGGTCCGCCGGTGCCGGAGAACCGGCTGCCCAGGTCCGCGAAGCAAAGCACCAGCGGAACCATCACCAGGGCGCTGGCCATGAGCACGAGGAAGCTCCAGCCGCCCGCGCCGGCATAGACCTTGGCCGGCGCCGCCAGCATGCCGGAGCCGATCATGGCGTTCAGCAGGATGCCGATGATATCGCGGCGGCCCAGCGCGCGGACTAGGGTAGGCGCCTGGGCGAGCGTCGCCGACGTCATGCCTCAGGTCATCCGGTCGCGAAGCATCTGCAGGGCCGACTGGACCGCGGCCAGCTGGATGCCGACCCGATCCTCGATCTCGAAGAATTCCTGGCGATGCATCAGGCCGTGGTTCGTGCGCGCGGTGGCGATGTGAACGGTGCCGACCGGCTTCATCGGGGTGCCGCCGCCGGGTCCGGCGACTCCGGTGATCGCCACGGCGATATGGGCGTTGGAATTTTCCAGGGCGCCCTCGGCCATCATCCTCGCCACCGGCTCGGAGACTGCGCCCAGGTCCGCGATCAGGTCGCCGGGCACGCCCAGCATCTCCTGCTTGGCGCGGTTGGAATAGGTGACGAAGCCGCGCTCGAAGACGTCGGAGGCGCCTGAGACCTGGCAAATGGCGCCCGCGACCAGCCCACCCGTGCAGCTTTCGGCGGTGACGATGCGCAGGGACCGCTCCCGCGCCTCATCGACCAGCAAACGGGCGAGGGTCACGATCTCAAGCGAAAACATTAGCGCCCCTCTTAACGGGCCATAAGGCCAGACTGGTCGAGACCAGAGCATCGGTTCCAATGCTCTATCAAGGCGATTCGCGCTCATGACCATGTCCGCAACAGTTCCCCGCCAGGGGCTCAGGCCGCCGGCGGCGATGTTCCCGGTCACGGTCTTCGCCAGCGCCGCCCTGGTGTTCCTGGTGGAGCCGATGGTCGCGAAGCTGGTCCTGCCCCGCCTGGGCGGCAGCCCGTCGGTCTGGAACACCAGTCTGGCGTTCTTCCAGGCTGCGCTACTGGCCGGCTACGCCTACGCCCATGCCCTGCAGCGCGTGCGCTCGATCCGCGCCCAGGCGCTGGTGCACGGCGCGGCGCTGCTGCTCGCCGCGCTGGCCTTGCCGTTGCGGATCAACGAGTTCTTCGGCCCGCCATCCTCGACGCATCCGAACGCCTGGCTCCTGGGCGTCCTGGCGGTCTCCATCGGCGCACCCTTCGCCGTCCTGTCGGCGACCGCTCCGCTGGTGCAAGCTTGGCACGCGCGCACGATCGGCGAGGAAGGGGAGGAGCCCTACGTCCTCTACGCGGCCAGCAATCTCGGCAGCCTCTTGGCGCTGCTTGCCTATCCCGTGATCGTCGAGCCGCTGACGACCGTCCATGGACAGACCGCCGGCTGGACCTGGGGCTACGCCGCCTTCGGCCTCCTGATGGTCAGCCTGGCGTTCCTGGTCTCGCGTACGGGCGATGGGCCGGCGCACGTCGCCAAGGTCGAAACCCCACCCGCAGCCGTGAGCTGGAAGGATCGCCTGATCTGGATCGGCCTGGCCGCAATCCCGTCGAGCCTGATGATGGGCGTGACGACCCACATCACCACAGACGTGGCTTCGGCGCCCTTCCTGTGGGTCGCGCCGCTGGCGCTCTACCTGCTGACTTTCATCATCGCCTTCCAGGCGAAACCGCTGATTCCGCCGGACCTGACGCTGCTGTTCCAGGCCGCGGCCGTGGCGGCTTGCGTGATGATGCTGCCGTTCGGCACCACCAACTTCCTCGTCCAGCTGTTCGTGCACCTCGCGGCGTTCTTCCTGACCGCGCTGATGTGTCACCAGGCGCTGGTCGCGCGCCGGCCGGATCCGGCGCACCTGACGGAATTCTATCTGTGGATGTCCTTCGGAGGCGTGGTCGGAGGCGGGTTCAACGCCTTCCTGGCGCCGGTCCTGTTCAACAATGTCTGGGAATATCCGCTGGTCCTGGTGCTGTCGTGCCTGGCGAGGCCCTGGGGCGGTTGGAAGATCGGTCCTTCCACATGGACTCCGTTGATCCTGGGGACGGTCGCCGCGTTGGGGGCCGTGGTGGCCACCACGTTCGTCGGCCCGCACGCGGGAAGCCGCGCCGCATTCGCGGGCCTCTCGCAGCACGACCTGTTCGATCTGGGAGTGAA
>JBOHKZ010000193.1:0-2950 GCA_050729355.1 Phenylobacterium sp.
CATCAGGACAATCCCCGCCTTGACCACCGGTTCGAGGGGCAGGAAGGCCATCAGCGCGATCGCGACGGCGGGCGGGATGATGTCCACCGCCATGATCGCCTTGGCCAGCAGGGCGGGCCGCCGCAGCACGTAGAGCAGGTCGTCCCTGGTGGAATTGAGCCCGACGCTCACCACCAGCCCCGCGAGGCTGAGGGTGAGCATCAGCGGGATGATCTGCTTGATCGCTTCCATTCTGGCGGCTCCTGCCTGCGCCGGACACAGATCAGCTGGCGGAAGGGTGCGGCGAGCACATCAGGCGCGGGCAGGCGCGAGTATCAGGGTGATCCCTGCGGCGCATGGCAGGCCCGCCCTAGGGCGGCGGGAACACGGTGCGCCAGTCGTCCTTGATGCTGATCACCGTCCAGCCGCGGGCGGCGGCTTCATCCAAGGCCTTGTCCAGCTTGCCCATCTTGGAGGTGCGGTCGTAGGCGAACTCGCGCGCCGCATCGTCATGGTGGACGAGGACCTGCAGGCTGGGCCGGGCCGAGGCCGCCGAATACTCAAGCATCTGCTGGTCGCCGTCGGAATTGCCCACCGCGACGAGCGGCGCGCGGCCGATCTGCAGGGCGATATTGGCGGGCTTGCCAGGGCCATCGTCGAGGCTGCCAAGTTCGGGCAGGAAGGTCAGCGTCGCCTTGCCGTCGCCGGCGTCGAACCGGGTCTTCAGGCTGGTCCCGATCACCTGTTCCGGGGGCACGCCATAGGCCTGCTGGGTGAAGGCGCGCATGAACTGCACCTCCCCGCCCGAGACGATCCAGGTCTTGAAGCCGGACGCCCGCAGGTAGGCCAGGAGCTCCAGTTGCGGCTGATAGACGAGTGCGGTGTAGGGCTTGCCGAACTTCGGGTGTCGGGCCGTCTTCAGCCACGCTGTGGCCAGGGCCTGGTGCTGCTCGATGGTCAGGCCGGCCTGGGTGGCGGCCACCATCTCCAACAGGTCCTTTTCCTGAAGTTTGCCGAGCGCCGCCATGTCGCCGTCGGCGACCGCGGCGAACGCGGGCTTCTGGCGCAGCGACGGGTCCTTGGCGACCATCGCCTTCACCCGATCGAGGACGAAGACGAGCTGGTTGTAGAGCGGCTGCTCGGACCACAGCGTCCCATCGTTGTCGAAGACCGCGACGCGCTCTTCCACCGGCACGAAGTCGGGGCCGGGCCGGGTCACCCGCGCGACGTAGGTCAGGATTGTCTGCTTGGTCTTACCCGGGTTCCAGGACGGCAGCGGATCGGCTGGTTGCCCGGCGACGGGGCCGGCCATGAACAGGACGGCTGCGCCAACAAAGGCTGCGCGACGAGCGCCTGCAGTCATCAGGCCGGCTCCACAGGTGCTTCCCGTGAGTCCAGCTCTTCCAGGTCGCGTTCGAGGAAGAAGTTGAGCCCGGTCCGGATCACCGCGATGGCCGCGAGCTGCCCGATATCGTTCCAGGTCGGCGCGATGGCGGTGCGCACGATATCGGCGCCCAGCGCGAACTCGAGGGCCAGGACGATCCACACCGCGAAGCCCCTGAAGACTTTGCGCCGAAATCCCCTGTGGCCCAGTTCGCGCCGGATGGCGGCGTTGAACACGTCGACGACGGCGACGCAGGCTCCGATCGCGATGCAGATGACGCAGATGATCTCGGCGACCAGCGCGACATTGCCGGCGATCTCCTTGAGGATCACCTCCATGGGGGCGTCCTACGGATCGGGGTGGATCTGCGTGATCTTCGTGCCTTCCAGGCCGAGGCCGGCCATCAGGCCCTTCTGGCCGTAGATGAAGGCGTAGACGTCCTGGGTAAGGGTCGTGGTGTTCATGGACCTGGCCTTGCCTTCGTCCATCACCACCACGCTCGGACCGCTGCCGATGGACCAGCCGTCGCTCTTGCTCAGATAGTCGAGCGAAGAGGGCGTGATGAAGAACAGGGCCGAGCTGTAGGACTGGACACCCGCCTGCAGGCCGTAGGTGCCGGCGCTGGTGTTGTAGAACTTGGTGACCCGCCCGTTCTCGATCAGGGCGCCGTCACCCCTCAGCCCGCCGATCATCAGCCCGGCCTTGACGATCTTGGGAAACACCAGGATCGCGCGCGCCTTCTGGCCCAGTTCCCTGGCCTTGGGATTGACGGCGTAGAGCTGGTTGAGCGCCGCCTTGCTGTCGGCCGACAGGGCGCGCGCGCTCGCGGCGTAGGCGCCGGGGGCGGCGGCGGAAAAGGCAAAGGCCGCGCAGGCGGCGATCAGGAAGGCGCGTCTCATCTGAGGACCTCGCAATTCGGGCCCTGAGCATGCCCCGGTCAGCAGGCGTAGCCATGCGGCGCGCACCCCATGCGCCCTAAGGAAAGACCTTAGAAGCCTTCGCCCGTCGGATCGGAGGTTCGCCACGGCCTAGGTGCAGCGCTGGGGAACGCATGCGGGTTTGTCCCGATGTCTCAGCCTCGGCGGCGGACCGATGGTGGCCTCGGGGCTTAAGGTTCGGGAGATCATCAATGAACCGCCGATCTTTTGCGGCGCTTGCCGCCGTCGCGCTGGCCGCACAGGCGGCTCCGTCGCTGGCGAGGGAGAAGCCGCCGACCACCTGGGACAACCTGGTGCTGGTCAACTCCAAGAAGCTTCAGGCGGTCTACCTGCTGCCGGGCGCCGACTTTCGCCAGTACACGAAAGTCATGCTCGACCCGACCGACGTGGCGTTCGCAAAGGACTGGCAGCGGGACCAGAACGACACCGCGGTCGGCCTGTCGCGGCGGATCAGCGACGACGACGCCCAGAAGATCGCCGACCAGGTGCGTACGGGTTTCGAGGAGATTTTCGCCAAGGCCTACGCCGACGCCGGCTACCCGGTGGTCACCGCGCCGGCGCACGACGTCCTGCGGGTGCGGACAGGCGTCGCCAACCTGACCATCGACGCGCCCGAGCTCGACAGCATCGGACGCAGCCGGTCCTACTC
>JBOHKZ010000194.1:0-5492 GCA_050729355.1 Phenylobacterium sp.
GGCGAACATTGTATGGCGAGCTGTCGTGAAATGAAACGACTCTGTCGCCAAATGAAACGTCCCTCCCAGTCGGCCGCCCTACGTTGCAGCCAACAAGAGAAGGCCCCAACGCGGGCTGGCCCAGGGAGGCCCAGGTGCACAAGGCAGTACGGTTCCATCAGGTCGGCGGGCCCGAGGTCATGCGCCTCGAGGACATCCAAGTCGGCGATCCGGGGCCGGGCGAAGTCCGCGTGCGCCATGTGGCGGTGGGCCTGAATTTCGCCGACACCTACTTCCGAAGCGGCCTCTATCCCGCGCCTCTGCCCGCCGGGCTGGGCGTCGAGGCGGCCGGCGTCGTCGAGGCCGTGGGTCCAGGCGTCACGGCGGTCGCGCCGGGCGAGCGCGTGGCCTACACCGGCAGTCCGTTGGGCGCCTATTCGTCAGCCCGGGTGATGCCTGCGGACTCGCTGGTCAAGCTGCCGGACGCCATCGCGTTCGAGACGGCCGCGGCGATGATGATGCGCGGCCTGACCTCGTCCTACCTGCTGCGCCGTATCTGGCCGCTGAAGGCCGGCGACACCATTCTGCTCCACGCGGCCGCCGGCGGCGTCGGGCTGATCGTCTCGCAGTGGGCCAAGCTGCTGGGGCTGACGGTGATCGGCACGGTCTCGAGCGAGGCCAAGGCAGAGATCGCCCGCGAGCACGGGTGCGACCACATCATCCGCTACGATCAGGAAGACGTGCCGACACGGGTGCGCGCCCTGACCGGCGGGGTCGGCGTTCCCCTGGTGCTCGACGGCGTGGGCAAGGACACCTTCGCCGGCTCGCTGGATTCGCTGAAGCGCCGCGGCCTCCTCGTCTGCTTCGGCACGGCGTCCGGACCGCAGCCGCCGATCGACGCCGTGCAGCTCCTGATGAAGGGCTCGCTCTTCGTCACCCGTCCGGGCCTGGCCGACTACATCGCCGATCCCGTCGATCGCGCCGAGCTGGCTGGAGAGCTCTTCGGCCACGTGGCCGCCGGCCGGATCCGCATCGAGATCAACCAACACTACGACCTGGCCGACGCGGTGAAGGCCCACCGCGACCTCGAAGGCCGCAAGACCACCGGCTCATCGATCTTCGTCCTCTGAACCCTGGAGTTCGGAACATGACCACTACCGCCCAGCCGTCCCCGCCAATCGCCCGGGCTGCGCGCCTTGGTTCGATCCGCGTCGACAAGCTCACCTGCTCCATCGGCGCCGAGCTCAGCAACGTCAGCCTGGCCGACGCGGCCAGGGACGACGCTCTCTTCGCCGAAATCCGCGCCCTGTTGTTGCAGCACAAGGTGCTGTTCCTGCGGGACCAGGACATCAGCCGCGCCGACCACGTGGCCTTCGCCGGCCGCTTCGGCGAGCTGGAGAACCATCCCGTGCTTGGCAGCGACCCGGACCATCCGGGCCTCGTGCGCATCTACAAGGACTTGGACAGCCCGCCTGACCACTACGAGAACATCTGGCACTGCGACGCCACCTGGCGCGAGGCGCCGCCGATGGGCTCCGTCCTTCGCTGTGTCGAGTGCCCCGAGGCCGGCGGCGACACGATCTGGGTCAACATGGCCAAGGCCTATGAGGACCTGCCGGCGCACATCAAGGATCAGATCGCCCCGCTGCGGACCCGTCATTCGATCGAGGCCAGCTTCGGCGCCGCCATGCCGATGGAGCAGCGCCACGCGCTGAAGGCGCGCTTCCCGGACGCCGAGCACCCCGTCGTGCGCACCCATCCGGAGACCGGCGAGAAGGTGCTGTTCGTCAACGCCTTCGCCACGCACTTCGTGAACTTCCACACGCCGGCCAACATCCGTTACGGCCAGGACTATGCCCCGGGCGGCGCCAACCTGTTGAGCTACCTGATCGGCCGCGCGGCGATCCCCGAATACCAGGTCCGCTGGCGCTGGAAGCCCAACAGCGTGGCCATCTGGGACAACCGCTGCACCCAGCACTACGCGGTCCAGGACTACTGGCCCGCCGTCCGCAAGATGGAGCGCGCCGGCATCGTCGGCGATCGGCCGTACTGACCGCGCCCGTGCACCCTCCCATCCGCATCCATCGCAGCCCCGCTCCAGGAGCAGACGCATGAACTTCCTCGACGACTCCCTCCTTCCCGAGAACCAGGAAGATCTGGTCATCACGGTCGCGCCCTACGGACCGGAATGGATGCCGTCGGACTTTCCCGAGGACTTGCCGATCACCATGGACGAGCACGTCCAGAAGGCGGTCGACTGCTACAACGCGGGCGCGTCGGTGCTGCACCTCCATGTGCGCGAAGAGGACGGTCACGGCTCCAAGCGGCTGTCGAAGTTCAACGAGTTCCTGGAGCGCCTGCGCGATGCGGTGCCGGACATGGTGCTTCAGGTCGGCGGCTCGATCTCGTTCGCGCCGGAGTCCGACGGCGAGGCGGCCAAGTGGCTCTCCGACGACACCCGCCACATGCTGGCGGATCTGAAGCCGCGGCCCGACCAGGTGACCGTCGCGGTCAACACCAGCCAGTTCAACATCGTCGAGCTGATGGACGCCGACGATCTGAAGGGCACCTCGCTCGCCGATCCCGCCCTCTACGAGGCCTATCGCGAGATGACCGTCCCCGCCGGCCCCGGCTGGGTCGAGGAGCATGTGCGGCGGCTCTCCGCCAACGGCATCCAGTCGCACTTCCAACTGGCCCACATCAGCCAGCTCGAGACGCTCGAACGCATGATGCGGCAGGGCAAGTTCTACGGCCCGCTGATCCTCACCTGGGTCGCGATCGGCGGCGGTTTCGACGCGCCCAACCCCTACACGATGATGAACTTCATCCGGCAGGTGCCGGATGGCGCGGTGCTGACCATCGAGTCGTCCATGCGCCATGTCCTGCCGCTGAACATGATGGCCATCGCCATGGGGCTGCACGTCCGCTGCGGCAACGAAGACAACCTGTGGACCCAGGACAAGCGCAACAAGATGAGCTCGGTCGACCAGGTTGAGCAACTGGTCCGCATCAGCCGCGAATTCGGCCGGGAGATCGCCACCGGCAAGGAAGCGAAGCGCATCTATCGGATCGGCGAGTTCTATCAGAGCACCGAGGAGACCCTGGCGAAGAACGGGTTCGCGCCTAATCGGCAGCCCGGCCAGAAGGGCTTCCTGCTCCACGCCTGATCCGGAGGAGCGGGCGGCGTCCGGGGGGCCGCTGCCCGCTCCTTACTTTCCGCCTTCCATCCCCACAAACTCAGCACGCTACGGGTTCGCGATTGCAACCAACCATCCTCTTCGTCCCCGGCCTTCGGGATCACGTCGCCGACCACTGGCAAACCTTGCTGGCGGCCGAGGCGCCCGGCTCCCGAACTGTCCCGCCTCTGGAACAGGACAAGATGAGCTGCGCGGCGCGGGTGGCGGCGCTGGACCAGGCAATCGCGGACATCGAAGGTCCGGTCGTTCTGGCTGCGCACAGCGCCGGCTGCCTCATGGTGGCGCACTGGGCGCGGCGTCACAGCCGGCCGATCAAGGCTGCGCTGCTCGCGACGCCGGCGGACATCGAGACGCCGCTGCCGGAGGGCTATCCGACCATGGAAGTCCTCACCGCCAACCAATGGCTTCCCATGCCGCGTGAGCCGCTCCCGTTCCGCAGCATCATGGCGGTCAGCCCCAACGACCCCCTCGCAAGTCTCGATCGGTCGGTGACGCTCGCGCAGGACTGGCAAAGCAAGGTCGTCCTGCTGGGCGAAGTCGGCCACCTGAATCCCGCGGCGGGCTTCGGTCCCTGGCCTCAGGGTAAGGCGCTTCTCGAAGCGCTCTGCGCAGACTGATGACCGCATCAACTGTCTCCGGGGCGGCCGCTGTCGCGGCGCGGGAGCCCGCACGCGCTCCACTGCGCGCCTGGCTGGTGTTCGCCGTCTCCCTCGCCCTGATGCTGTCGGACTACATGTCCAGGCAGGTGCTCTCGGCGGTCTTCCCGCTCCTGAAGCTGGAATGGTCGCTCACCGACACCCAGCTCGGCGCGTTGGGCGGCGTGGTCGCCCTGATGGTCGGCCTGCTGACCGTGCCGCTCTCGCTTCTGGCCGATCGGGTCGGACGCGCACGCAGCGTGGCCGCCATGGCGCTGACCTGGAGCGTTGCGACCCTCGCCTGCGGCCTCTGCGCCAACTACGGCCAGCTGATGCTGGCGCGGCTGGTGCTGGGCGTCGGGGAGGCGGCCTATGGCAGCGTTGGCCTGGCGGTCGTGCTCACCTATTTCCCGCGCACCTCGCGCGCCACGATCACCAGCGCCCTGATGGCGGGCGGGGTCTTCGGTTCCTTCCTGGGCCTGACGCTCGGCGGCGTGCTCTCGGCGCATATCGGCTGGCGCGGCGCCTTCGCGGTGATGGCGGCGATCGGCCTGGTCCTGGTCGCGGCCTACCTCCTGGTCGTCCGTGAAAAGCGCGCCGGGACATCGGACGCCGGGCAGGGGGCGCCGGCGCCGGTATTCACTCCGCGCGCGGTGCTCGCCGGCCTCTTCAGCAGCCGAAGCATCGTGCTGACCTATATCGCCAGCGGACTGCAGCTCCTGGTCCTCGGCGCGCTTATGGCCTGGACGCCGAGCTACCTGAACCGGGTGCACGGCCTGACGCCGCAACTCGCGGCCGCTTCGGCGGCGGTGCTGCTGCTCTCCAGCGGCGTCGGGATGGTGGTCTGTGGGGCGCTGAGCGATCGCCTGACCGCGCGCCGGCCGCACCTGCGCTCGTCGCTGGCCGCCGGCTATGGCGTGGCGACCTTCCTGCTCCTGGAAGCGGCGCTCGTCCTGCCGCACGGCCCGCTCCAGATCGCCTGCGCCATGCTGGGCCTCTTCTGCGCGGCCGGCACCGCCGGCCCCGCGGGCGCGCTGATCGCCGACGCCGCCCCGCCGCAACTGCTGGGCGCCGCATTGGCGGTCATGACGCTAGCCAACAATCTCATCGGCCTCGCGCCGGGACCGGCCGTCGCCGGCGCCCTGGCCGACCGACTGGGTCTCCAGGCCGCTCTCCAGATCGTCACCTGCGCGGCCCTGCTCGCGTCCGGCGCCTTCTGGCTCAGCGGCCGCGTTCGCCAATCCACACAACCAGGGCCGCTAAAGGCCTGACGGGGGAAACCATGAAACTTCGCAACACCCATCGCTGGGGCGTGTCCTGGCTCGTGCTCGCCGCCTGCGCAGCCGCTCCAAGCGCTTTCGCCGCCGAGGCTGCTGAGGCAAGCGTCGGCGTCGAGGAGGTCGTCGTGACCGCCCAGAAGCGCGCCGAGAACATCCAGGACGTGCCGCTTTCGATCATGGCCGTCTCGGAGAAGGCCATGGAGGCCAAGGGCGTGCAGAACGTGCGCGGCCTGGAACGGATGATCCCCAACCTGCGTATCGACACCATCGCGCAGCAGGCCGGCGTCTCGCTGCGCATCCGCGGGTTCGGCGCCAACTCCAACGCCGCCATCGACCCCAGCGTTGCGCCCTACATCGACGGCGTGTTCATCCCGCGCCCCGGCGCCGCCCTGACCACCTTC
>JBOHKZ010000195.1:0-3693 GCA_050729355.1 Phenylobacterium sp.
GGCAAGATGGTCAAGGGCATGGGCGGGGCCATGGACCTGGTGGCCGGCGTCAAACGCGTCGTCGTGGTCATGGAGCACACCGAGAAGTCCGGCGCGCCGAAGCTGGTGAAAGCCTGCAGCCTGCCGCTCACCGGCCAGAAGGTCGTCGATCTGGTGATCACCGAGCTGGGCGTCTTCGACGTCGCGCGCGGCAAGTCTCCGCTGACGCTGCTCGAGCTGGCGCCCGGGGTCACCCTCGACGAGGTGAAGGCCAAGACCGAGGCGCCGTTCGAGGTGGCCAAGGCCGCGGCTTAGGCCCAGTCAGCCGTGTTCTCGACGGACCGTCATGGCCCGGCTTGTCCGGGCCACCCATGATCTCCGTGGCGCGGGGGAAGCGTTGGCGTCGCCGCAGCTTTCTGGTTCCGCTCGGTGTTTATGGGTCGCCCGGACAAGCCGGGCGATGACGATCGGTAGTTGGGGGTTCCAGTGATACGCCGCGACCTTCTCGTCTCGGGCGGCCTGGCGGTCCTGGCCGGCGGCGTTTTGCGGGGGACATCGGTCATGGCTCAAGGTTCTGAGGCTCGCGTCAGGGCGCGCGACATCGGCGTCGCGCCGGGCGTGCTGGCGACTGGCCCGCTGAACGCCATCACCGACGTGGCCGGCGTCCGGGTCGGCCAGGTGACCCGGGTCGAGGGCGAGAGCGTCCGCACCGGCGTCACCGCGATCGTGCCGCATGCGGGCAATGTGTTTCAGGACAAGGTCCCGGCGGCCGTCTCGGTCGCCAACGGCTTCGGCAAGATGACCGCGCTCAGCCAGATCCGCGAGCTGGGCGAGATCGAGACGCCGATCGTGCTGACCAACACGCTCTCGGTGCCGCAGGGCGCCGACGGCCTGATCGAATGGACCCTGGCCCAGCCGGGCAACGAGAGGGTCCGCTCAGTGAACGCCGTGGTCGGCGAGACCAACGACGGCAACCTCAACGACATCCGCCGCCGCGTCATCACCCGCCAGGACGTGCTGAACGCGCTCTCCTCGGCCAAGGGCGGGGCGATCGAAGAGGGCGCGGTCGGGGCCGGGACGGGCACCGTCGCCTTCGGCTGGAAGGGCGGGATCGGGACCAGTTCGCGCAAGCTGCCGGACAGCGGCTGGACGGTGGGCGTGCTGGTGCAGTCGAACTACGGCGGCGCGCTGATCATGGCCGGCGTGCCGATGCAGGCCGAGCTGCGCAAGGCGATGCGGATGGCCGGTGCGCCGCGCGCGAGCGCCGACGGCTCGATCATGATCGTGGTGGCGACCGACGCCCCGCTCAGCGACCGCAACCTGGAACGGCTGGCGTCGCGGGCCTTCGCGGGGCTCGCCCGTACGGGTTCGGTATTCTCCAACGGCTCGGGCGACTACGCGATCGCCTTCTCCACCGCCGAGAGCGTGCGCCGCACGCCTGCGCGGCGCTCGACGCCCTCAGCCATCGTCGACCTGCCCAACGACCTCATGTCGCCGCTGTTCGTCGCCGTGGCGGACGCGACCGAGGAGGCGATCTACAATTCCATGCTGATGGCCCACACGGTTCGCAGCCGCGACGCCCTCACCGGCCAGGCGGTGGTGGTCGAAGCCCTGGACATCGGCCGCATCAAGGCGCTGCTCTCCAGATCCTCCCCCAGGCCGAAGGCCGAGTGAGGGAGAGGTGGCTTGGCGCGGATACGCGACGAGACGGAGGGGGTTGGCGTACGAGAGCCCCATAATTTGCGTCGAGGCTGGCGGCGGCCCCCGGAGTGGGCAGGAACCCCCTCCGGCTCGCGGCTGCGCCGCGATCCACCTCCCCCTCAATCGGGCTTCGCCCTGGGGGAGGATCTATCTTGTAACCTTCGGCGACCGGCGCTCGTATAGGCCGGTGACCTGTCCTTCACGAGTGAGCACATGAACACCCGTCTCTTCGCCGCCGTCGCCGTGGCTTCCCTGGTTTTTGCCGACGCAGCTCCGGCCGCAACGGCGCTCAAGACCGCGGTCTTCGCGGGCGGCTGCTTCTGGTCGGCCGAGCACGACATCGAGCACACCCCCGGAGTGACCAACGTCGTGGTGGGCTATGCCGGCGGCAGCGGAACCCACCCCACCTACGAGAACCACGAAGGCTTCCTGGAATCGATCAAGGTCACCTACGACCCGGCGAAGATCAGCTATCCGCAGCTCGTGGACGCCTTCTTCCACCACATCGACCCGACCGATCCCAACGGCCAGATCTGCGACCAGGGCGGCTCCTACCGGACCGCGGTGTTCGCTGCGACGCCCGAGGAAAAGGCGGCGGCCCAGGCCATCAAGGACAAGGTGGCCAAGACCCTGAAGAAGCCGGTGGCGACCATGATCCTGCCGTCCGCGACCTTCTACATGGGCGAGGGCTACCACCAGGACTACGCGATCAAGAACCCGGCCGCCTACATGACCTATCGGATCGGCTGCGGCCGTGACCGTGCGCTCAAGGCCGTATGGGGCGGCCACTAAGCGGGTCGCGCGGCTTGGGCTGAAAGCCCTCGCCGACGAAGAGGTCCAGCCGACGCTTGTGCTTGCGGTCCAGGTAGACGCTGGCGATCTCGTGGTGCGAGACGGCGCGGAAGTCGGCCATCATCTCGTCGCGCCAAGCGCCCTCGTAGGCGACGCCAAGCACACGGGCGCCCAGCGGCGGCGTCAGCGGCGAGCTGGTCTCGGCCTGGTTCTGCGGCTCCGGTCCCAGGAGCCACGCGGTGAGCGGCGGCGTCGTAGGCTGCTTCAGCCGATCGCGGCCGTAATAGCTGATGGCGTAGTAGAGGAAGCGGTTGTTCACCGTGATGGCGGTCAGGCTCGGATCCTCCCGCGCCCGGTCGAGCACCAGGCGGGTAGACTCCGACCAGCCGGTGGCGCGCTTGAAGCTGTTGGCCACGCCGAGCTTTTCCGCGAGCCTCGGCGACAGGACGCAGCTCAGGAACACCACGGCCACGACCGCCTGGATGGCCAGGGCCGCCATCATAGTCTTCTTCGCCCGCCAGCGGATCAGCCAGGCCGCGACGAGAATGGCGCCGGGCAGGTAGCTCGCGCCTGACCAGTTGGCGTTGGCGCGGCTGACGAAGGCCTGGACCGTCACGATCGCCAGCGGCGGCAGGGTGAAGCACAGGAGCAGGATGTCGGCCGGCGTCAGCCGCCGGCGCCAGGCGAAGATCGCGCCGCCGGCCGCCAGCACCGCGAAGGGGATCGGGCCGAAGGCGCCGAACTGCGCCAGCAGGAACTCGCCGAGCTGGTCCAGGTTGAACAGCTTGCGCCCGCTCCAGGCCGCGTTGGCCGCGGTGTGGTGCAGGGTTTCGAAGTTGTGCTGGGCGTTCCAGATGACGTTCGGCGCGAGGATCGCGGCGAAGGCGCCGGCGGCCAGGAGGATGGCGCCTGGCGACCAGCGGCTGCGGGCGTTCGCCGAAATCGCGAGGTGCAGGACGATGCCGATCACGCCGTAGACCGCGGCGTACTTGCTGAGGAAGGCCACGCCCAGGCTCGCGCCCACGACAGCGGCCAGCAGCAAGCGCGCGCGGCCCTCCGCCGCCTGCAAGGCGGTCCAGGCCCAGATCGTCAGGCCGAGGAAGAACAGCAGCGGCGCGTCGGTGGCCGCCACCAGGCTGGAGAGCTGGACCGCCGGCATTAGGACGTAGAGCGCGGTCGCCGCCAGCGCCGTGGCCCCGCCGTAGAGCCGCTTTGCGATCG
>JBOHKZ010000196.1:0-6213 GCA_050729355.1 Phenylobacterium sp.
GGGCCGGCCGGCGGCAGGGTGCTCGGCGCGCCGATCGGCTGCGCCTGGGCGAGGCTCGTAGCGCCCAGCGTCACGAGGCTCGAAATGATGAGTGTGCGACGGTCCATGGGCGCAATCGTCCTCCGTATTCTAGTTCAAATCAGCTCCGCCCAGCTTGGTCATGAAGGATGTCGGATTAACGTCCGATTAACCGTGTTCGGCGGAGTGCGACGTCGCGTATCCCGCAACCGCGCCCCCCTTATCTCGCACGGGCGAAAGAATGTGCTAGACGCACCCGCGACATGACCACGCCGCTTTCCCACATCCGCAACTTCGCCATCGTCGCCCACATCGACCATGGCAAGTCGACGCTTTCCGACCGCCTGATCCAGGAGACCGGCGCGCTCACCCAGCGCGAGATGACCGAGCAGGTGCTCGACAACATGGACATCGAGCGCGAGCGGGGCATCACCATCAAGGCCCAGACCGTGCGCCTGTCCTACAAGGCCGACGACGGCGAGACCTACGTCCTGAACCTGATGGACACCCCGGGCCACGTCGACTTCGCCTATGAGGTCTCCCGTTCCCTGGCCGCCTGCGAGGGCTCCCTGCTGATCGTCGACTCCTCGCAGGGCGTCGAGGCCCAGACCCTGGCCAACGTCTACCAGGCGCTGGACAACAATCACGAGATCGTGCCGGTCCTGAACAAGATCGACCTGCCGGCCGCCGAGCCCGAGCGCATCCGCCAGCAGATCGAGGACGTCATCGGCCTCGACGCCTCGGACGCCATCCTGACCTCGGCCAAGACCGGCGCCGGCATCCACGACCTGCTGGAAGCCATAGTCCACCGCCTGCCCGCGCCCAAGGGCGACGCGGCGGCCCCGCTGAAGGCCCTGCTGGTCGACGCCTGGTACGACGCCTACCTGGGCGTCGTCGTGCTGGTCCGCGTGATCGACGGCTCCCTGCGCAAGGGCCAGCGGGTCAAGATGATGCAGCAGGGTTCGACCCACCTCATCGACCGGATCGGCGTCTTCAATCCCAAGCGCACCGAGATGGAGAGCCTGGGTCCGGGCGAGATCGGCTTCATCACCGCCCAGATCAAGGAAGTGGCGCAAGCCGCCGTCGGCGACACCATCACCGACGAGAAGCGCCCCGCCGACGCCGCCCTCCCCGGCTTCCGCGACGTGCAGCCGGTGGTGTTCTGCGGCCTCTTCCCGGTGGACGCCGCCGACTTCGAGGACCTGCGCGCCGCCATCGGGCGCCTGCGCCTGAACGACGCCTCGTTCAGCTACGAGATGGAGACCTCGGCCGCGCTGGGCTTCGGCTTCCGCTGCGGGTTCCTGGGCCTTCTCCACCTGGAAATCATCCAGGAGCGCCTCAGCCGCGAGTTCGACCTCGACCTGATCGCGACCGCGCCCAGCGTCATCTACAAGATCGCCATGACCGACGGCTCGGAGATCGAGCTGCACAACCCGGCCGACATGCCCGACCCGGTGAAGATCGCCAGCATCGCCGAGCCCTGGATCAAGGCCACCATCCTGACCCCGGACGAATACCTCGGCGCGGTGATCAAGCTCTGCCAGGACCGTCGGGGCTCCCAGCGCGAGCTCTCCTACGTCGGCTCCCGCGCGCTGGTCGTCTACGACCTGCCGCTCAACGAGGTGGTGTTCGACTTCTACGACCGCCTGAAGAGCATCTCGAAGGGCTATGCGTCCTTCGACTACCAGATCGAGGGCTACAAGGTCGGCGACCTCGTGAAGATGTCGATCCTGGTCAATTCCGAGCCGGTGGACGCGCTTGGCATGCTGGTCCACCGCGACCGCGCCGAGGCCCGCGGGCGCGGCATGGTCGAGAAGATGAAGGACCTGATCAGCCCGCACATGTTCCAGATCCCGATCCAGGCGGCCATCGGCGGCCGGATCGTGGCGCGCGAGACCGTCCGGGCGCTGCGCAAGGACGTCACCGCCAAGTGCTACGGCGGCGACATGAGCCGCAAACGCAAGCTCCTCGACAAGCAAAAGGCCGGCAAGAAGCGCATGCGCCAGTTCGGCAAGGTCGAGATCCCGCAAGAAGCCTTCATCGCCGCCCTCAAGATGGACGCGGATTAGGCCGCTCACAGTCGCTCGAAAATACTTGTCATCCCGGACGGCCGAAGAGCCGATCCGGGACCCAGGGCTAAGCGCACCGCATTGGCCCCTGGGTCCCGGCTCACCGCTTCGCGGCGTCCGGGATGACAAACTGGGAGGCCCCCACCTCCACCGCGAAGTAGAGATGCCGGTGCTTGTGGCAACCGGGGTTGAAGGCTGAGCTGCAGGTCGGGCAGGTGCTCTCGCAAGCGTGATACTCCCGGACGCTGAGTTCGCTTCCACACGCCCCGCACAGCACCGCCGCCTCGCCCCACGCCTCGAGCGGCCAGACCTCCGCCGGATGGCCGGCCAGTGCGTCGTGGCAGTCGCGGCAGGCGTAGTAGGTCCCGCAGCACCGCATCTTCAGGGCGATGATGTCGAGCGGGCTATGCCAATGGGTGCAGCGGGTCTGCGGATCGAGGTCCAGGCCCAGCACCGCCGGCCGGCTCACCCGATCCACCGCATGGCGCGCCGGAACAGCCCCAGCGTCTGGGCGTGCAGCTGGTCGCCGGTCGCCTTCTCCGCCTTGCCGGCGGCGGCGCGGGCGTGGGTGCCTTCCAGGATGATGCCGAGCTTGTAGCAGGCCAGCACGCCGTACCAGTGGATCGCCGAGAGATCGCGCTCGCTGCGCCCGGCGTAGCGGTCGACCAGTTCGGCGGCGGTCGAGAAGCCGTCCCAGGGCTTCACCGAGACGTTGCCCGCCTCCGGCCCGTCCACCTGCGGCCAGGTCGCCATCAGCCAGCCGAGGTCCAGCAGGGGGTCGCCGATCGTGGTCAGCTCCCAGTCGACGATGGCCGCCAGGTCGGGGCTGTCGAACCGGTAGAGCACGTTGGCCAGGTGATAATCGCCGTGGATTATCCCCGGCTTGAAGCTCGCCGGCCGGTGCGCCTCCAGCCAGGCGCCGACCTCCTCGACGCCCTCGATCTCGCCGGGACCGGCCCAACCCTCATAGGCGCCATAGCTGGCGAGCTGTTTCTTCCAGCGGCCCACCTGGCGCTCCAGGAACCCCTCCGCGCGGCCGAAGTCGGCGAGGCCCACCGCCACATGGTCGACCGCGCCCAGCGATGCGATCCCGTCGACCAGCGCAAATCCCATCGCCCGGCGCACGGCGGGGTCGCCCGCATGCAGCGGCGGCAGGCCCACGGTCGGGTTGAAGCCCTCGATCGGCTCCATCAGATAGAAGGCCGCGCCCAGCACCTCCTCGTCGGGACAGCCTGCGATCAGCCGCGGATGCGGCACGTCGGTCCCGGCTAGCGCGCCCAGCACGCGGGCCTCGCGCCGCATGGTCTCGCTGCCGTTCATATGCGCGGCCAGCGGGGGGCGGCGCAGCATGAACCACCGCTCGCCGCGCCGGAATTTCAGCAGGATGTTCTGGGTGCCGCCCGGCGGCCGCGCGGCCTCCTCGATCGGCCCGCCTTCCAGCCCGCGCGCGTCCATCCACGCGGTGAGCCGCTCAAGGTCGACCAGGCTTCGCCAGGCGTCGAGGGAGGGGTTGGCGGCGCTCATCTGCAGTCCTTCCGCTTACGCTTGGTCACGATTGCCCACAATCCTAGCCCGGCCTAGCGTTGACGCTGGAGCAAGCTGAAAGCGAGCGGCGCCATGGACCCGGAGCTCGAGCGTCTGCGCGACACCTACGCCCGCGACGGCGTTGTCTTCCTGCCGCGGGCGCTTGCCGCGGAGGCGATGGCCGCCGCTCAGGCCGCCTTCGACTGGAGCCTGGCGCACCCTGGCCCCGGCGCCTCGCGCATCCCCCAGGCGACGGATTCGACCTTCTACCAGGACCTCTACAACCCGGACTGCCTGGCCGGATATCGCGCCATGCTGCAGGCCTCGCCGATCCCGGCCTTGGTGGCCGAGCTCTGGGGCTCGCCCGACGTCTGGTTCATGTACGAGCAGGTGTTCCTCAAGGAGGGCGGCGACACCCGGCGCACGCCTTGGCACCAGGACTCGTCCTACCTCGCCGTCGCGGGCGAGGATCTGGCCGTGGTCTGGATCACCTTCGATGCGGTCTCCGCCGACCAGTCGCTGGAGTTCGTGCGCGGCTCGCATCGGGGACAGCTCTACAACGGCTCGCGGTTTGAACTCGGCGACGACACAGCGCCGCTGCATCCGCGCGCCTCGCTGCCCAGGCTGCCGGACATCGAGGCGGGCCGGGACGCCTGGGACATCGTCTCCTGGCCCGTCGAGCCCGGCGACCTCATCGTCTTCCATCCGGCGATGCTGCACGGCGGAGCGGCGACCCGTCCCGGCCAGCGCCGGCGCACGCTTACCCTGCGCTTCTTCGGCGACCGCTCGGTCTACGATGCGCGCGAGGGCGGCGCAGGCCCGCGGGTCACGGGTTTCCATGAGCGCATGCGCCAGGGCGAGCCCTTCCGCGATCCGAGTTTCCTGAAGCTCGCGCCCTGAGGCTTACGCACCGTCACGATTGCCGCCGTAGCCGCCGCGACATAGCCTTCACGTGACGCAAGGGAGGCCGCGATGGCCGATAGCTTCGTTCTCCAGATTCCCGAGCAGGTGGGGCTGGCCGTCGCCACCGCCCGAAAGCCGCAGGCCAAGACCCGCGACTGGCCGGCCGGCACCCGCATCGTCTCCGCCGACAGCCACATGCTGGAGACCGACCTCTGGGTCGAGCGCTTCCCCGAACACCTGCGCGACCAGGCCCCGCGAATGGTCTTCCACGACGGCGGCTGGGACCTCTCGCTGGGCGGCAAGCCAATGACGCCCGGGCCGGTCGCCGTCGCGCTCTGCAACGCGCTCGAGTGCTACCCGGGCCTGACCGACCTTTCCGCCCGCATCGCCGACCTCGACATCGAGGGCGTCGAGAAGGAGCTGATCTTCCCGCAGCGCCTGTTCGGCCTGATGATGTTCGGCGAGATCGAGAACAAGGCTCACGTCTTCGGCGCCTACAACGAGCACATCGGCGCCGTCTGCGCGGAGGCGCCTGGCCGGCTCTATCCGGTGATGGTCCCCAACTACTGGGCGCCCGAGTCAGCCAGGGACAGCGTCGCCCATTGCGTCGAACTCGGCGCGCGCTGCCTGATGGTCCCGATCAAGCCCGGCAAGTTCGCCGACGGCCACACCATCCAGTACAACCACGGCCGGATGGACCCGCTGTGGGCGGCCATCGAGGCTTCGGGCCTGCCGCTCGCCTTCCACATCGGCGAGGCGATCCCGACGGCGGAGCCGGGCGCGGTCGGCGTCTCGGTGCTGACCCAGATGCAGGGTTTCCGCCAGAACTGGGCCCAGCTCACCTTTGGCGGGGTCTTCGACCGCTTCCCGGGCTTGCGCGTCGTGTTCGTGGAGGCCGGCCTCGCCTGGATCCCCGGCATGCTCCACGACGCCGACATGATCTACAATTCCTTCCCCACCATGGTCTCGCCGAAGCTCGCCCATCCGCCGAGCTGGTACTGGCGCCAGCACTGCTACGCGACCTTCATGACCGACCCGGTGGGACTGGAAATGCTGCACCACATCGGCGCCGACCGGGTGATGTGGTCCTCCGACTACCCCCACCAGGAAAGCACCTTCGGCTACACCCGCAGCGCCATCGCCGCGGTGTTCGACGCCGTGCCCCTCGAAGACGCCCAGAAGATCCTCGGCAAAACCGCCCTCGAACTCTTCCGCATGGACGACTAGGGAAAACCCAGGCGCAAACATCCCGTCATCCCGGACGGCCGAAGAGCCGATCCGGGACCCAGGGCCAAGCCACTGCCGAACCCCCTGGGTCCCGGCTCACCGCTTCGCGGCGTCCGGGATGACAGCTAGAGTATGGCGTGGAGCGAACCTACTACGTCTACATCCTGGCCAGCGCGCCGAACGGCACGCTCTATGTTGGCATGACCAGCGATCTGGCCGGACGTGTCTATCAGCATCGAGAGGGCCTGACGCCCGGCTTCACCACCCAATACGGCGTCAAGATGCTGGTCTGGTACGAAGGCTTTCCAACCGCCGATGAAGCCATCACCGCCGAGAAGCGCATCAAGCGCTGGCGCCGCGCCTGGAAGCTGCAACGCATCGAGGCAATGAACCCGCAGTGGCTCGATCTCTACCTGACTCTGAACAACTAACCCTCCCCGTCATCCCGGACGGCCGAAGAGCCGATCCGGGA
>JBOHKZ010000197.1:0-2588 GCA_050729355.1 Phenylobacterium sp.
GGCATGTTCGCCGACCTGCGCGAGGCTGGCGGCGGGAACGACTTCGACCGCATCGACGTCACCGAGGCGGCCGGACAGAAGGCGCTCGTCGAGCTGACCCGCGCCCGGCTTACGGCCTAGCCGACCAAGGCTCCACCGTACCGACTACAGAAAGCGTCGCGTCGCTCCGAACGGCGTCCAGTACGCCTCGGAATATCTCCTGGTCGGTCAGCCATCGAGAACGGCCGTCCTCGACCTGGAACCCCAGGACCACCTGGCGCAGGGCGCACCTTGGCAGTCCATCTGCGACGGCCACGGCGGCGGCCAATCGATCCGGGCGGGATGGATCACCCGCGGCGCTGCCAAGCACCTGGAATAATCGTCCCCGCATCCGTTCCGCCAGTCGCCGCGGCGCCGCGATCTTCAGCGTGTGGAACCAGGCGACGGCCAGATCGACTGGCCCGGCCGCGTCCAGCGCTGCAATGAAGGCGGCTTCGTCGTAGTAGTCGACATCGTAAGCGGCGAAGCGGTCGCCGACGAACCGCGACGCGTGGCGCGACAAAAGACTGAGGCGCCCGCCGTCGCCGGCGAGCGCCTCCACGAGTCCTGACAACATGCCGGTCCCGCCCACCACCAGGATGTGCGGAGCCATGGCGAGTGGGCTATTCGCTTTCGCGCTTTTCCCAGACGTGGTCGACGATGCCCCAGTTCTTGGCTTCCTCGGCGGTCATGTAGCTGTCGCGGTCGAGGACCTGCTCCACCGTCTCCACCGTCTGGCCGGTGTGCTTGGCGTAGAGCTCGTTCAGGCGGTGCTTGGTCTTGATGATGTCCTCGGCGTGGCGCTCGATATCCGAGGCCTTGCCCGAGAAACCGCCCGAGGGCTGATGGACCATGATCCGCGAGTTCGGCAGCGCGATCCGCTGACCCTTCTCGCCGGCCATCAGCAGGAACGAGCCCATCGAGGCCGCCATGCCCAGGCAGAGCGTGATCACCGGGCTCTTGATGTATTGCATGGTGTCGTAGATCGCGAGACCGGATGTCACCACCCCGCCGGGGGAGTTGATGTACATCTGGATCTCCTTCTTGGGGTTCTCGGCCTCAAGGTGCAGGAGCTGCGCGCAGATCAGCGCCGCCATGCCGTCCTCGACGGGACCCGCCAGGAAGATGATCCGGTCCTTCAGGAGCCGGGAGAAGATATCGTAGGCGCGCTCGCCTCGGCTCGTCTGCTCGACGACCATCGGCACGAGGCCCAGCGCGGTGGTGACGGGGTCACGCATTTGGGGGAGTCCTTCTTGAATCAGCGACACGCCTGCCGACAGCGCGTCGACCACCGATATCGCGTGCCGCGAGGCCCGGCGCAAGGTGACCTAAGCGCCCACCCTCTTTCAGCTTGATCCTTCGCACGCCGCCGCCATGGTGGAGGTTTGTGCAGTGGGAGAGTTTCATGCGTCGCGGACTGATGGCCTTTGCAGGTGTCGCAGCCATGCTGGGGAGCGCTCCGGCGCTCGCCGCGCCAAAGCCGGTTCCGAAGGACGCCAAGGTCTGGGCCGCGGCCGAACAGGCCCGCCCGGAACAGCTCAAGCTGCTGGAAGAGATCGTCAACATCGACAGCGTGACCGGCGACGTCGACGGCGGCCGCAAGGTCGCCGCCGTGCTGGGCCCGCGCCTGAAGGCCCTGGGCTTCACCGTCGAGAGCGTGCCGGCCGAAGCGCCCGGCCTGCCGGAGAACACCGTCGCGACGCTGCAGGGGACCGGCAAGGGTCGCATCCTGATCATCGGCCACATCGACACGGTGTTCGGGCCGGGCACGGTGGCCAAGCGGCCGTTCCGGATGGACGCCGAGAAGGCCTACGGGCCGGGCGTCTCCGATGAAAAGGGCGGCGTGGTCCAGGGGATCTACGCCCTGAAGCTGCTGCACGACCTGGGCTTCAAGGACTTCAAGCAGATCGTCTACCTGATCGAGACCTCGGAGGAGCGCGGTTCGCCGGGCACCCGCGCACTGATCGCCAAGCTGGTGGCCGACGCCGACGTCGAGCTCAACATGGAGCCGGGCGACCTGCCCGACGCCATGACCGTCTGGCGGAAGGGCAGCGCCACCTTCCACATCGACGTGCAGGGCCGCGCAGCCCACGCCGGCATCGCCCCGCAGGAGGGGCGCAACGCCGCCGAGGAGCTGATCCACCAACTGAAGGCCGACGAGGTCTTCCCCAAGACCGGTGACGGCCTGACCGCCAACCTCACCGTCATGAACGCCGGCACGCGCAACAACATCATCCCGGAGGCCGCCTCGGCCCAGATCAACGTCCGGGTCCGCGACAAGGCCGACCTGGAGAAGGTGCAGGCCACGCTGGAGAAGAACGCCCAGACGACGATCATTCCGGACACCAAGGTCACGATCAGCCGCGAGCCCTCCTTCCCGCCCCTCTCGATCAATCCCGGAACCGAGGCGCTCGCCGACCGGGCCGAGGCGATCTATGCGGGTCTCGGCCTGAAGATCGCCCGCGGCGGCAACGGCGGCGCATCGGAGTCGGCGCTGGCGGCGGAACAGGGCGTGCCGGCGCTCGACGGTCTTGGCCCGGCGGCCGGCGGCTTCCATTCGGACAGCGAGT
>JBOHKZ010000198.1:0-6890 GCA_050729355.1 Phenylobacterium sp.
GGCCCGCGTTGCGCTTGCCTGGCTGCTCGCCAAGCCCGCGGTGATGAGCATCATCATCGGCGCAAAGACGCTGGAACAGCTCGACGACAACCTCGCCGCCGTCGACCTCGCGCTCACGCCGGAAGAGATCGCGCGCCTCGACGAGGTCAGCGAACTGCCGGCCGAGTATCCTGGCTGGATGCTAGGTCGTCAAAGCGCCTCGCGGATTCCCCGGCCCTTCAAGAAGGCAAACTGAGCCCGAACGCCTGATGTCCAGGAAGGCCCCCAGGGGCGAGATGATCGATCTGGGCGGCCGGCGGCTGCACGTGGTGCGGGCAGGAGAGCGCGGCGACAAGCCGACCATCGTGCTGGAACACGGCGCGTTCGGTTGCGCCTCAGACTGGGGCGTGGTGCAGGCGCGCCTGGCCGACAAGGGGCTGCACTCCATCGCCTATGACCGCGCGGGCCTGGGGCTATCCGATCCCGGGCCGCAGCCGCGCGATGGCCGCGCGCTGAACGCCGACCTTTCAGCCGTGCTGGAAGCCATGGGCGAGACGGGGCCCTTTGTCCTGGTCGGCCATTCCATGGGCGGGCTGATGGTGCGGCTCTTCGCGCTCAACCACCCCGGCCAGGTGCTAGGCGTGGTTCTGGTGGACGCCGTCGTGCCCGACGTCATGGCGTCGAAGGAGGGCGCGCTGGCGGTGCGCGCCTACGGTCGCGCCATGCGCTGGGTGGGCGTCGGCGCCCGCTTTGGCCTGATGCGCCCGGTGGCGGCGGTGACGGGCAACATGATCGGCCTGGAGGGCGAGGCGGCCCTCGAGAAGCGCCGGATCTATGGCTCGGGGAGCCACGCCCGCTGGGCGGCCGAGGAGGTCGGGCAATGGCCGACGACCTCGGATCAGGCCGCCTTGGGCGACTATCCGCCCGACCTGCCCATCGCGGTGGTGACGGCCGGGGCCGAGGCGCGGACGCCGTGGCTGAAGTCCATGCAGGCGGCCCCGGCGCTCGCGTCGCGCCATGGCTATGTCGACCACGTCGCCGGAGCCGGCCACGCCAGCCTGCTCGGCCGCCGGTTCGCCGACCCCATCGTGCGTGGAGTCGAGCACGTCCTCGCCGCGATCTAGACCGGCTCGATCTCCACCGCGCCGCAGGCCGCGAGCAGGCGGTCGAGCGCGAGCGGCCTTGCTTCGGCGAGCCTGGGGCCGCCCTTTCCGCCAATGACGGGCACGGTGTCTCGGGCGCTGGCGGGCAGTGCGGCCAGCATCTGCTGGTCGGCCGGCGAGAGGTCCGCGCGAAGGCCGGCGGCGCTGCGCACCTCCATGGCGGTGTCCGCGGCGATCTCGAAACGGCCGTCCCAGACGCCAGTGCGTCCGGCCGCGAGGGTCAGAGGGGCCAGGCCGCCACGCGCCGCCTCGCCGGCCTCGCGCAGGAAGCGCACCTCATCGCCGTCCGCTTCGACGCGCGCCCCGGCCAGGGTGGTGGTGAAACCGCCGGGGGCCGCCAAGCGCTCGGCGAGCCGCTGGACCGCTTCCCGGGGCGGCGGCCGCGATGTCCCGGCCGCACACAGGCAGGCCGCGGAGAGGAACCGGCCTGCGCCGCTGGGCGCGGCCGCCAGCTCGGCGCGGAGGATCTGCAGGCCCGCCGCGGCGTTCTGGCGGCAGGCCAGGGCCAACGGCGCGGCGGCCGCCATTTCGGAGGCCGGTGTGGGCGCCGCGTGTCGGCCGCCGATGTCGCGCCGCGCCTGGGCGCGGACGGAGAGCGGGCTCTCGTTGGCCGGATCGTCGATCCAGCTTTCGCCGCGCTCGACGAGCCAATCGCGGATCTCGGCCCGACGCAGTCCCAGCAACGGTCGCAGCAGGAAGACGCCGCGCCCTTCCGGCCAGGCCGGTGAAGGCGTCCATTCGCGAGGCTCAGGCGTCGAGGATCTCCGCTCACGCATCAGCCGCGCTTCCAGGATGTCGTCGCCGGTGTGGCCCATCAGGATGACGCTGGCGCCCGCCGCTCGGGCGGCGTCGGCCAGCAGCCGGTGACGGGCGTCGCGGGCGGCGGCGGAGAGGCCGGTCTCGGGCTTCTCGTCCGTCCAGGCGAGCGGCTCGAACGGCAGGCCCAGCCGCGCCGCCGTGGCCGCACACGCTTTTGTCCACGCCGCACTGTCCGTCTGCAGGCGGTGGTCGACGGTCAGCACCAGCAGATCCCGACCGACGGCCATCGCCCAGTCGCTGGCCGCCAGCAGCAGGGCCAGGGAATCGCCGCCGCCGGAGAAGGCGACGGCGATCGGACGGCGGCTCTCCGGCCGCAGCCGGCGCTCAAGTATCGCCTGAAAGGCCCCTAGGTGCACTTCGCCTGGGTGCGGGCGGCGGCGGCGCGGGCCATCACCGGCGGCGCGGCCTTCGGATAGCGACGGCCAAGCTCGGCCAGCGTCTGGCAGGCGTCGGCAGGCTTCTTCAGCGCGATTAGCGAGCGGGAAAGCTCGACCACGGCGTCCGGCGCCCAAGCGGTCTTCGGCCAGCCGCGGATTGCTCCGATATAGGCGCTGGCGGCGTTGGCGTGGGCGCCGCGCACCGACAGGGTCTTGCCCCACCAGTAGCGCGCCTCCGGCGTCTTCGCGTCGTCCGGATAGGTCGCCACGAAGCCGCTGAACGCGCTCTCCGCGCCGTCATAATCGCCGCTGAGCATCAGTTGCCGGGCCTGGGCGAACGCATCGGCCGCGGCCGCCTTCTGGTCCGCGGCGGGCGCGGGCGGTTCGAGGGCGGGCGGCGGCGCGGCGGCGGTAGCGGCCTCGGCCATCTTCTGTTCGGCCGCCGTCAGTCGCTCGTTCAGGGTCTTCACCTGGGCCGCCAAGGCCGCGTTCTCACGCTTGGCGACATCGGCCTCGTGGGTCGCGGCCTCCAGCGAACCGTTGAGGCGGGTCAGGGTCTGTTCAAGGTCGCCGACCTTGTTGGCCAGCTCCGCCATCCGCGCATCGGTGTCGGCGGGCTGCACCACGACGGGGGCGCCGGTCTTCTGGGCCTTGAAGACGATGTCGCGCAGCTCTCGCACCACCTTTTCCATCCGGTCCACCCGCTTGGCGTCGCGGGCGTCCAATGGGTCGTCCATCGGGGTCTGGGAGAACGCCACGGGCGCCGCCACGAGGACAAGCCCCGCGGCGGCGGCCATGAGGCCGAGGCGAAAGCCGCCCATCAGCGCATCCGCGCGCCGCCGACGATGGCGGTATGGGCGTTGCGGTTCTTCTGGTCGGCCTCGTCGCCGGAGCCCAGGTCGACGGGCTTTTCCTTGCCGTACGAGACGGTGGTGATGCGGCCGGGATCGACGCCGTGCGACGCCAGGTAGTCGCGCACCGCGTTGGCGCGCCGGGCGCCCAGGGCGAGGTTGTATTCGCGGGTGCCGCGTTCGTCGCAGTTGCCTTCGATGCGGACCTGGACGGCGGGATAGCGCTTCAGCCAGCCCGCCTGAGCGTCGAGCAAGCCGGTGGCGTCGCTGCGCACGTCATAGCGGTCGAAGTCGAAATAGACCCGGTCGCCGACATTGATCACGAAGTCCCGCTCAGACCCGGGCAGAGGCGCCTGGCTCACCGCGGCCGGCGGCGGCGCGGGGCTCCGGTCCGGCGCCGGCGGCGGTGCGGTGGGGGCTGCGGTCGTCGTCGGATAGGTCGGCTTAGGCTTCGAGGCGCAGGCGGCCATCGAGACTGTGGCTGTGGCGATCAGCGCGAGGCGCAAGGCGTTCCGGGTGTTGAAACTCGGGACCATGGAAGGCGTCTCCTTGTGTTGGTCTCGCGCCGAAGCGCGCGGGTGGGAGTCTAGCGTGTGAAAGTGTGGTGCAGCTAGTTCAAGAGCGGGGACCAGGCCGGATCGGACCCGGCGCCGGGATAGGGCATCGGTTGCAGAATGCGTCCGGTGACGTCGACGCTCCAAAGCTTCGAGGCGCCGCTCGGCCCCTCCCGTGAGAACATCAGCACCCGGCCGTTGGGCGCCCAGGCGGGGCCCTCGTCGAGGTAGCTGGAGGTCAGGATGCGCTCATCCGACCCGTCCGGCTTCATCACGCCGATATGGAATTCGCCGCCGGTCTGTTTGGTGAAGGCGATGAACTCGCCAGTCGGGCTCCAGACAGGCGTGGTGTAGCGGCCGGCCTGGAAGGTGATCCGGCGCGGGTTAGATCCATCGGCGCCCATCACATAGAGCTGCGGCGATCCTGAGCGGTCTGAGTTGAAGACGATCCGCGTGCCGTCCGGCGAGAAGGACGCCGAGGTGTCGATCGACGGGTCGGCGGTGAGCCGCGTCGATGTGCGGCTCCTGAGGTCCATCACGAAGATGTCGCTGTTGCCGCCGCGCTCGACCGAGAAGGCCACCTTGCTGCCGTCCGGCGAGAAGCGCGGCGCGAAGACCATGCCCTTGAAGTCGCCGAGGTTTTCGCGCCGCGCGGTCTCGAGGTTCAGCAGATAGATCGACGACCCCTCGGGCCGCAGCTCCATGTAGGTGATCTCCTGGCTGGTCGAGGAGAACCGGGGCGTCATGATCGTGGTCGCGCCGTTGGTCAGGTAGCTGGGGTTGGCGCCGTCCTGGTCCATGATCGCCAGGCGCTTGGTCTTGCCGCCGCGCCCGCCGGTCTCGGCCACGAACACCACGCGGGTGTCGAAATAGCCCTTCTCGCCGGTCAGCCGCTCATAGACCGCGTCGGAGATCTTGTGCGCCACGCGCCGCCAGTTCTCCGGGCTGGAAGTGAACTGCAGGCCCAGCAGCTGCTGCTCGGCGAACACGTCCCACAGCCGGAAGTCGACCTTCAGCCGGCCGCCTTCCACCGTCACCATGCCGTTGACCAGCGCCTGGGCGTTGATCTGCTTCCAGTCGGGGAAGCGCGGCTGCACCGCGGCGTTCAGGTCCTTCTCGACGAAGCTGGCCGGATCGAGCGGCCGGAACAGGCCCGAACGTTGCAGGTTCGCGCTGATCACGCCGGCGATGTCGGCGCCCACCTGGCCGCCGCCGAAAGCCGGCACGGCGATCGGCAACGGCTGGACGTCGCCGCGATTGACGTTGACCTCGATCTCCGCGCGGGCGGGAACGGCGGTCAGCGCGCCGACGAAGATGCAGGCCAGAGCCATGAACAGGGTCGTCAGTCTGCGCATGGTCATCAGGAACAGGCCTCACGTGCGTTGAAGTTGACGGCGATCTTGTCGCCGTAGAATTCGCGGGGAAGGTTTCGAAATGGCGCCGCGGCGTAGACCGCGCGGACGGCCCGATCGGCGGCCGCCTGCGAGACGGCGGTCTGCGCGCCGCGAATCTGGGAGGTGACGTCGCCGACCACCTGGCCGCCGGCGCCGATCACGAACGCGACCCGGACCTGGACGTCGCGCCCGCCCTCGACGTCGCAATTGGGGTTCCAGCGGCGCTGCAGTTCGTCGGTCAGGCCGGTCAGCGCGGCGGCCGACACGCCCGTGCCCACGGTCTGGCGGGCGAGGAGCGCCGTCTCCGGGCGCGCTGGGCCCTTGGCGGCGGAAGAGGGTTTGGTCGCCGCCGGCTTGACCATCTTGGAGACGCTGGCCGAGAGCGCGTCGAGGTCGAGGCCCTTCTCGGGCTTGGTCGGCGGCGCGGGCTTCACGGCCGGAAGCTTTTCAGCGGGCTTGGTCGCTTTGGGGGCCGGCGTCGGCGGCGTGGGCGTGGGTTGGGGTTCGGGCGCCGCTGACTCCAGTGGAGCTTCGGGGACCGGCTCGTCGGTCTGCGCCGTCTGCGGCTCGGGCGCCTCCACGGCGGGACGGATGTCGGAGGAGGGCGCGCTGGAGACGATGGTGACCGGCACGACCGAGCCCACCTTGAGGTCGCGGGTGAAGTTCCAGGAGATCAGGAACAGGGCGGCCACGGTCGCGTGCAACAGCACGGATCCCATCAGCGCTGGCGAGATCTCCTTGCGGGTCACGGCGCGGCCGCCTGTTCAGGCGCGGGCTTGTCGCCGGAGGTCGGCCCGCCGGTGTCGGTGATCAGGTTGATCGAGGTGAAGCCGGAGGTCGAGAGCGCGGCCATGACCTGGGCCACAACCGAGTAGGACGCCTTGCCGTCGGCGCGCACGTAGATCGGCTTCTTGCCGTCGCCGCCGGACATCTCCTTCAGGCGCGGGGCCAAGCTGGAGAACGGCACCGGGTCCTCCTGCACGAACAGCGAGCCGTCGGCGCGGATCGAGACGCTGAGCGGTTCGGTCTGGTCCTGCAGGGCGCCGGCTTCGGTCTTAGGCAGGTCGACGGGCACGCCCACGGTCAGCAGCGGCGCGGAAATCATGAACACGATCAAGAGGACGAGCATCACGTCGACCAGCGGCGTGACGTTGATCTCGGAGAGCGTGCCGCGGCGGCCGCGGGCCGAACGGCGGCGTCGCCGGGCTCCGCCGCCGGCCCCGAAGGCGTCGTTGGAGGAGATGGCCATGGCCTAGGTCGCCCGCTCCGCGAGCCGCCGCTGGATGGCGGTCGAAAGGTCGTCGGCGAAGCCTTCCAGGCGGGCCGCGAATTTGCCCGCGTCCGTCGAGAATTTGTTGAAGGCGATGTAGGCCGGGATGGCGGCGATAAGGCCGATGGCGGTGGCGAAGAGGGCTTCGGCGATCGAGGGGGCGACGACGGCCAGCGAGGTGTTCTTCTGGATCGCGATCGACTGGAAGGCGTGCATGATCCCCCAGACGGTGCCGAAGAGGCCGATGAACGGGGACGCGGTGGCGACGATGGCCAGCGAGCCCAACCCCTCCTCGACGCGAGCCGATTCGCGGGCGATGGCGGCGTCGAGGACGCGGTCGATGCGCTGGATCAGGAAGGCGGCCTGGCCGTCGGTGGCGAGGCCGCGGGTGCGGGCGTCGCGCCACTCGCGAAGCGCGCCCTGGAGCATGCGCGGCAGGGCGTGGCGCGGGCGGTCGCCAGCCTCGGCGGCCACCTCTTCGAG
>JBOHKZ010000199.1:0-4599 GCA_050729355.1 Phenylobacterium sp.
GGCGGCGATAGCCGCCTTCTTCAGCCGCAGCGCCTTCTGGATCGGCGTCTCGTTCGGCGGCAGGACGTCGGCCATGGTCGTTCCTCCGCGAAGCAGCGTGCAGTCTATCCTACCAGTTCAGGTCCGCCAGCAGGCCGGCGTAGACCTCGATGCCGTCCCACAGGTTGCCGAGCCGCAGGTTCTCGTTTCGCGCATGCTGGTTGTCGTCGTAGTTGGCGATGCTGACGCCGACCATTGGCGCCTGCAGCTGGTTGACGATCTCCGCCATGCCGGAGCTCGCGCCGACGATCGGCAGCTTGATCACCGGATAGCCCACGGTGCGTTCGATGGAGTCCGCCACCGCCCTGGCCGCGGGCCCGTCGAGCGGTGACTTGGTGGCGATGGACGCGCCGTCGTCCCAGTCCAGCCGGACGATCTTCGGGTGCGCCAGCCGCGTAGCCAAGTCCGGCTCGGCGCGCACGATGAACCAGCCCTTGGCCGTCAGGAACCCTTCGACCAGTTCGCGGACATGTTGCGGCGTCTCGCCGGGCGCGAGGCGGACGTCGAAGGACGCGTCGCCTTCGGTGGCGATGGCGTTGGCGGCGTTCGGCCCCTCGTCGCCGGCGTGGATCGCCCGCACGTTCAGGGTCGGCGCCAGGTAGCCGTCGGCCAGCCGGGCGGGCCCGATGTTGCGGCCAAGGCCCATCGCCTTCTTGAGGTCGGCCTCGTTGGCGGGCAGGGCGGCCAGCGCCGCCTTCTCGGCAGGCGAGACCGGCGTCACGTCGTCGTAGAAGCCGGGGATCAGGATGTGGCCTTCGTCGTCGCGCAGGCTCATCACCAGGCCGGCGATCATCACCGTCGGGCTGGGCGCCCAGCTGCCGTAGTGGCCGTCGTGCAGGGGCTTCAGCGGGCCATAGACCGTGGTCCGGAACCCGATGATCCCGCGGTTGCCGAAGTTGATCTGCTGCTTGCCCGACTGGTGCATCGGCCCGTCGCCCATGATCAGCAGGTCGCCGCGCAGCAGCTCGAGGTTCCCGGCGACCAGCTTGGCGAAGTGGGGCGAGCCCTGCTCCTCTTCGCCTTCGTAGAGCAGCTTGATGTTGACCGAGGGTTTGACCCCCGCGGCCTTGAGGGCGTCGAAGGCGCTGATCAGGGCCTGGATCGAGCCCTTGTCGTCGCCGGCCGAGCGGGCATAGAGCCGCCAGTCCGGATTGAGCGGGCCGCTCGCGCCGTGCCAATCGACCGGCGTCGCCTCTGGAAGCGCCGTGCGCATCGAGGGCTCGAACGGCTTGGAGATCCAGCCGGCCTGGCCGATCGGCTGGCCGTCATAGTGGGCGTAGAACACCACGGTCCGCTTGGCGCCCGGCGTCTTCAGCTCGGCGAAGACCGACGGCGGCGTGCCGGGCTCGGCGGTCAGGAGCTGGGTCTTGAAGCCCCGCTGCTGCAGCAGGTTCGAGATGTAGGCCGCGTTCTTCTCGACGTCGGGCAGCGTGGTGGCGACGTTGGGCATGGCCAGCAGCGCCGAGAAGTCGGTGACGATCTGTTTCTCATGGGCCACGCGCCAAGCCCGCACCGCCGCCTTCGGCGAGGCGGCCTGGGCGGCCTGTCCCGCCAGCACGACCGCCATGGCCAGCACCGCTGCCCGTCCGAACCGCTTCATCACCCGCCCCCACGCTCATGAACACGCGATCTAGCTCGGCCGATGTGGCGCGGGCGTCAAGACAGGAGCGGCCTACGCAGGATGGGCAGGGCGCCGGAGGTCGCCACGGCGCAAGACTCAGGATCAATTGACCGCGAAACAACCGAAGCTGGGATCCATGGGAACGGGACGTCTCGAAGCCTTCAGCGATGGGGTCATCGCGATCATCATCACCATCATGGTGCTGGAGCTGAAAGTGCCGCACGGGACCAGCTTCGAGGAGCTGCGCCCGGTGCTGCCGGTCTTGCTGAGCTACGTACTGAGCTTCATCTACGTCGGCATCTACTGGAACAACCACCACCACATGCTGCACCTGGTGCAGACGGTGACGGGTCCGATCCTGTGGGCGAACCTGCACCTGTTGTTCTGGCTCTCGTTGATCCCGTTCGTCACTGCATGGATGGGGGAGAACCAGCTCACGACCGTGCCGGTGGCGCTCTACGGGGGCGTGCTGCTGATGGCCGCGTTCGCCTACCTGATCCTGGCGACCCTCATCGCCCGCCATGAGGGACGCGATTCCGCGTTCGCCAAGGCGATGGGCCGCGACTTCAAGGGCAAGGTGTCGCCGGTGCTGTACACCGCCGGGATCGTGATGGCGTTCGTCCAGCCGCTGATCTCGGTGGCGCTTTACGTGACGGTGGCGGCGATCTGGTTCATCCCGGACCGGCGGGTCGAGCGGACGCTCGGGGCGGGCTAGCGGCCGCGGCGGCGGGCGACGCACCGTCCCGCCCACGACCGGCAGACCCTCGGCGGTCCAGGTCGACAGGCGAAAGCGCGGCGTCAGCGCGAAGAACCGCCCCCGCGATCGCGGTTCCCGTCACCAACAGCTTCATGCGATATCCCCCAAGCAGCGAAAGCCTGCCACGGCGACGTTTTGGGGGGAAGATGGCTACGACAGCAGGCGCCGCGCAGGCTCCGCGCTCCGCCTTGATCATCGGGATCTGCTTCCTGATCGCGGCGCTGGAAGGCTACGACATCCAGGCGTTCGGGGTGGCAGCGCCGCACATGGCGCCGGACATGGGGCTGAACCCGGCCCAGGTCGGCTGGGCCGGCAGCGCGGCCATGGTCGGTCTGGTGTTCGGCGCGTTCAGCGGCGGCTGGGCGGCGGATCGCTGGGGCCGCAAGCCGGTCCTGATCGCTTCGGTGCTGATCTTCGGGATCTTCTCGCTGGCCACGGCCTTCGCCGGCGGACTGGAGCCGCTGCTTGCGGCGCGGTTCGCCACCGGCCTGGGCTTCGGCGGCGCCTTGCCCAACCTGATCGCGATCGCGGCCGAGATCAGCAAGCCGCAGCGCCGCAGCTTCGTAACCGGCGCAATGATGTGCGGCATGCCGGCGGGCGGCGTCTGCGTGTCGTTGCTGGCGCGGCTGGTGGGCGAGGAGATCGGCTGGCGGACGCTTTTCCTGGTGGGCGGGGCGCTGCCCCTGCTGGTGGCCCCGCTGATCGCCCTGCGGCTTCCGGAGACCCGGCCGGCCGAGTCCGTGAAGTCCGAGGGCCGGCTCGCCGACGCCTTGTTCGCCGGCGGCCGCGGCGCGTCGACGCTGCTGCTCTGGGTGGCGAGCTTCCTGACGCTGCTCGTCATGTACCTGATGCTCAACTGGCTGCCGCTGCTCGTGGTCGCCAAGGGCTACGGCCCGGCCGACGGCGCGTCCGCGTCGCTGGCGTTCAACTCGATAGGGATCGTCGGCTCGCTGGTCTTGGGGCTGACAGCGGATCGGGCGGGCGTACGCCTGACCATGCTGGGCGCCTATCTGGCGCTGGGCGTGGCGCTCTGGAGCCTGGGCGCGGCCGCACAGCTCGGCGGGATCGTGGCCCTGAGCGGCGCGGTCGGCTTCCTGGTGATGGGCACCCAGTACATCCTCTACAGCCTGGCTCCCACGCTCTACCCGCAGGCGGCCAGGGCCGCGGGCGCAGGCGCGGTCGTAGGGGTGGGGCGATTCGGCGCAATCCTCGGGCCGTTGCTGGCCGGCGACCTGCGGCAGGCGGGCTGGAGCGCGGACCAGGTGCTGAGCACGCTCACGCCGGTGGCGCTGGCCGCGGGCGCGGCGATCGTGACCCTGACCTACCTCGCCAAGATGCGTGAAACGGAGGGTGGTTAACCGGGGCTCGCCGAACGCGGGTGGCGAGATGACGCATTAGCGTCGGCGAATAATCCGATATTTAGGCGCCGATGCCGTTCAAGACTCGCTTACACGACGCCTTCGCTCGACTTCCCTCCCCCGCAAAGCCACCCGCCCGAAGCTCAACCGTACTGATCGCGGCGCTTGGCGTGGCCGCCATGTCGCTGGGCATCGCCCAGGCCGCGGTGCATGTTCAGGAGCGGACCGCCGCGGTGCTGACCTCCACTCAGGCCCCCGCCGAGCCCGTGCGCCTGCAGCCCAGCCTGCCGACCTGGCAGGGGGCGGACCTCGATGGCGACGGCCAGGCCGATCTCGCCGATCCGACCGGCCGCGAAACCCGCGAGCACGACGCCTATGGCGAGGGCCGCTTCCACGCCCCGCGCGACGGCGGCGCACGCCGGCACGAGGGCGTCGACTATGTCGCCGAGGCCGGCCAGGTCGTCGACGCGCCGATCTCCGGCTACGTCACGAAAATCGGCTATGCCTATCCGGGGGACCATTCGCTGCGCTTCGTCGAGATCGAGAACCCGGCGCTGCGCCTGCAGGCCCGGGTGTTCTATGTCGATCCCGACGTCGCCGTGGGCGACGCCGTCGCCGTCGGCCGTCCGATCGGCCGCGCCCATACCCTGCAGCGGAAGTATCGCGGCGGCATCATCGACCACGTCCACCTGGAGCTCGCAGACGCCCGCGGCCGCAAGCTCGACGCCGCGACCCTGATCGTCGCGCGCGCCGACGACGGACGCCTCGCCGCCGACTAGGCCGGTCGCTTGCCACCCGGCAGATAACGTCGTTCAGTTCACCGC
>JBOHKZ010000200.1:0-2177 GCA_050729355.1 Phenylobacterium sp.
ACCACGCCGCGCCGCGCCAGCGCCGCGCCGTCGTAGAGTGGGACGCCGGCCGCGCCGCGAATCAGCGAGCCGCCGTGGATGAACACCATCACCGCGGCCCCGCCCTTCGGCGGCCTGGCGGGCGCCCAGACGTTGAGGAAGAGACAGTCCTCGCTCTGCGGACCCACCTGGGCCCACGGGTCGTCGCTGAGGTGGGGCTGCGGGCAGGCTGCGCCGAAGGCGGTGGCCGGCCGCACGCCGGCCCATGGCGTGACGGGCTGTGGCGCGCGCCAGCGCATCGCGCCGGCCGTGCTCGCCGCATAGGGCACGCCCTTGAAGACCAGGAGGTCGCCGTTCGTCTCGCCCTCCACGACGCCGGAGTCGAGCTTGGCCTTGGGGCCGGCCCAGGCAGGCGTGGCCATGCCGATCGCGGCGAGAGCGCCGGCAATCAGGAGCCTAGTGATCTTCATGTCGTCCCCCCGGTTCCGCGTTTGCCGCGGATTACACGCCCTTGAAGGCCGGCGTGCGTTTCTCGTTGAAGCTGGCGACGCCTTCACGGCGGTCGGCGGTCTTGAAGAGGCGGTTATAGGCGGAGAGCTCGACCTCCATGGCCGCGGCCAGGTCGAGGTGGTGGGCTTCGTGGACCACGTGCTTGAGCGCACGGACCGACAGCGGCGCCTTGGCCCCGATCTCGGCGGCGACGGCCAGAACCGTCTCCAGCAGGGCCTCGGGCGCGGTGACGCCGTTCACGACGCCGTACTCCAGCGCCTGCGCGGCGCTGAACGGGCGGCCCGTGGTGAGCAGTTCGATGGCCCGCCGCTCGCCGGCGCAGCGGCGCAGGAGCTGGGTGCCGCCCAGGCCCGGCATGATCCCCAGGCCTACTTCCGGCAGGCCGAAGCGGGCGTTCTCGGCGGCATAGGCGAAGTCGCAGGCCAGCGTCATCTCGCAGCCGCCGCCCATGGCCGCGCCGTTCACCGCCGCGATCACCGGAACGGGCACCGAGAGCTGGGCGCGGGACATGGCCTCGAAGACCTTGTGCTGCGCCGACCAGGCCTCGTCGGTCATGCCGTTGCGTTCCTTGAGGTCGGCGCCGGCGCAGAAATGGCGGCCCTCGGCGGCCAGGACGACACAGCGCAGGTCCTCGCGGACGGCCAGCTCGCTCCAGGCCAGCAACAGCTCCTTGCCCATCAGGGTGTTGAGCGCATTGGCCGCCTCAGGTCGGCGGAAGGTCACCACGGCGACGCCGGGTGAAGCGTCTTCGACGCTGATCGTCTCGAAGTTTTCCTGGGGCATCAGAAGCTTTTCGGCAGGTCCAGCACGTGGGTGGCCACGTGGCTGAGGATGAGGTTCGTGGAGATCGGGGCCACCTGGTAGAGGCGGGTTTCGCGGAACTTGCGTTCGATGTCGTAGTCCTCGGCAAAGCCGAAGCCGCCGTGGGTCTGCAGGCACATGTCGGCCGCGTACCAGGAGGCCTCGGAGGCGGTGAGCTTGGCCATGTTGGCTTCGGTGCCGTTGGGCAGGCCTTGTTCGTAGAGGTCGCAGGCGCGCTGCACCATCAGCTCGGCCGCGGTCATCTGGACGTAAGCCCGGGCGATCGGGAACTGCACGCCCTGGTTCTCGCCGATCGGCCGGCCGAACACCGCGCGCTCCTTGGCGTACTGGCTGGCGCGGTCGATGAAGAACTTGGCGTCGCCGATGCACTCCGACGCGATCAGGATGCGCTCGGCGTTCATGCCCGACAGGATGTAGCGGAAGCCCTTGCCCTCCTCGCCGATCAGGTTGGCCACCGGCACCTTGAGGTCCTCGAAGAAGAGCTCGGTGGTGGCGTGGTTCAGCATGGTGCGGACCGGCCGGATGGTCAGGCCATTCCCCACCGCCTCGCGCATGTCGACCAGCAGCACGCTCATGCCGTCGGAGGGCTTGGCCGAGGCGTCGCGCGCGGTCGTCCGGCAGAGCAGCACCATCAGGTCGGAGTGCTCGGCGCGGCTGATCCACAGCTTCTTGCCCGAGACGACGTAGTGGTCGCCGTCCCGCCGGGCGAAGGTGGTGATGCGGGTGGTGTCGGTGCCCGCGTCGGGCTCGGTGACGCCGAACGCCTGCAGGCGCAGTTCGCCCGAGGCCACCTTCGGCAGGTAGGCCTCCTTCTGCGCCGCGCTGCCGTGCGCCAGCACCGTGCCCATGGTGTACATCTGGGCGTG
>JBOHKZ010000201.1:0-5444 GCA_050729355.1 Phenylobacterium sp.
GGTTCCGAGATTTGCTCAGGTTGGTTGCGATCTTGCGGCGCAACAAAGCCATTGGTTCAAAACGATACACTCTGCGACATAACGGCGTAATCTTATGCTGCAGTGCGGTATCGGCTTGCCAAAGTCCGTGGATTTGTTCATACAGTCTTCACCATTTGCCGTCGCTTGCCCCACCGAGTCCCGGGCAGGCCTGCCGGCGGGCGCTTCCAGCACGAGCAGGGGCGACCGCGGCGACAACTGTCGGGGGGCGCTGTCGCCCTCGCCGCGTAGGACGCGATTATCTTGAATTTTGGAACGCAGGCCCGCGCCGAATGGCGCGTGCTGCTCAGCGCCGCTTTGATCGGTTCAGGCATTGGCCTGGCCGTGGGCGCCACATACATGGCCGGTGGCATGGCGCAGGCCGCCACCGACTACAGCCGATCGGAACGCATCGCCCAGGCGGCTGCGGGCGGATTCTCGGAATCCGTGCTGCAAAACGAAGCTGAGGGCATGACGCCGGGCGGGCTTCGCCTGGCGCGAGCACACGATCCGCTGGCCGACCAGACGACCGACGCCAAGTTCGAGGACGGGTTGCAGGGCCGCAAGGTCGCCGCGACCGGCCGCTTCGGCTCGGCGCTCAACCGGACCCGGGAACTCGATTGCCTGACGCAGGCGGTCTACTTCGAGGCCCGCGGCGAGACCCTGCGCGGCCAGGCCGCGGTGGCGCAGGTCGTGCTGAACCGGGTCAAGCACCCGGCCTTCCCCAAGAGCGTCTGCGCGGTGGTGTTCCAAGGCGCCGCCAGCCGCGGTTGCCAGTTCAGCTTTGCCTGCGACGGCTCCATGCGCCGCGCCCGTGAGGCCGGAGCCTGGGATCGCGCCCGCAAGGTCGCCGCCCGCGCCATGTCCGGCGTGGTGCTGGCCGACGTCGGCTCGGCGACCCATTTCCACACCACCGGCGTCTCGCCGGGCTGGGGCCCGCGCATGCTGCGCGTCTCGCAGGTGGGCCTGCACGTGTTCTATCGCTTCAATCCGAACGCCCGCGCCCTCGACGCAGCGCCGGAGCGGGCGGTGTTCGTGAACCTGCCGGCCCAGGCCATGGCGCCGACCGCGCCGCTGCGGATCGCCACGGCCATGGTCGAGAAGACCATCGACGCGACGCTCGCGACCTCGACGCCGCAACCGCCCGCGCAGCAGACCGCGCAAGCGGCCAAGCCGGTCGCCATCGACCCGCCGCCGGCCGCCGGCGTCGGCACGGCGTCGGACGTCGCCGCTCAGGCCCGCGTCGCCAGCAGTCCCGCCGCTTCCTGACCTAAACGGCGAGCCCTTGTCGGGCTCGGCCCCCTTCCTGACGCAAAGATCGGCGAGCCCTTGTCGGGCTCGCCGGGCGCGCGGAAGCTGTCCTCCGGCCAGGCTGGCGAGTCGCCGCCGGCGACGGGAAGGCAGCCATGCTCGAACAGCCTCACGAGGAACTCGCCCAGCAACTGCTCGGCTGCAGTTATGAGGAGCTCACGCCGGTCCAGCGCAGCGTCATCGACCTGATCGCCAACGAGACTCCCTCCAGCGTAGATCCGCAGCTGAAGCACGACGAACGCTCGTTCGGCGAGCGGCTGGCGGACCGGGTGGCGGCGGTCGGCGGATCCTGGGGCTTCATCATCGCCTTTGGCGTGATCCTGACGGCCTGGATGGGCTGGAACCAGCTGACCAAGGGCCATCCGCTGGCCTTCGATCCCTATCCCTTCATTTTCCTGAACCTGATGCTCTCGATGCTGGCGGCCATCCAGGCGCCGGTGATCATGATGAGCCAGAACCGCGCCGCCGCCCGCGACCGCCAGGCCGCCGAGCACGACTACGTCGTCAACCTGCGCTGCGAGCTGGAGATCATGCACCTGCACGACAAGCTCGACGCCATCCGCGACAAGCAGATGCTGGAGTTGCTGAAACGCCAGTCCGAGGCGATCAAGCTCCTGAAAGGGCAGGTCGATAAGCTGAGCGCCAAGAAGGCCTAGTTCTTCCCGATGGGGAGGTGGCCCGAAGGGCCGGAGGGGGTCAGCCCTGACCTCGGAGGACCCCCTCAGTCAGCTTCGCTGACAGCTCCCCCAACGGGGGAGCAACCCAGGAGCTACGCCCTGGCCGCTCGCCGTAGCGCCTGGGGCGGTTGGCCGAAGGCGCGCAGGAACGCGCGGCGCATGCGCTCGGGGTCATGGAAGCCGGCGGCCTCGGCGACACGATCGATGGGCTCGTGGGTGGTCTCGACGCGCACGCGGGCGGCCTCCAGCCGCAGGCGCTCGACAGCCTTGGCGGGGGTGAGGCCGGTCTCGGCGGCGAAGGCGCGGGCGAAGTTGCGCGGGCTCATGGCGGCCTCGGCGGCCAGCCGTTCGACATTGAGCGGCTCGGCCAGGCGCTCGCGCACCCAGTCCATCAGGGCGGCGAAGCGGCCGTGCACGCCGCCGGTGTCGAGCAGGGCGGAGAACTGCGACTGCCCGCCCGGCCGGCGCTGGTGCACCACCAGCTGCTGGGCCGTGGCGCGCGCCACCGTCGACCCCAGGTCGTCCTCGATCAGGGCCAGCGACAGGTCGATGCCGGCGGTGATGCCGGCCGAGGTCCAGATCTGGTCCTCGCGCACGAAGATCCGGTCGGGCTCCAGCCGGACCTTGGGATAGCGCTTGGCGAAGTCGTCGGACCGTTGCCAGTGGGTGGTGGCGCGCTTGCCGTCCAGGAGGCCGGCCTCGGCCAGCAGATAGGCGCCGGAGCAGACGCTGGTCACGCGCCGGGCCTTGGGCGCGACATCCTTCAGCCATGCCACGATCTTCGCCAGTTCGGGCAGCGACCGGGTGCCGTTACCGCCGGCGACGACGATGGTGTCGATGGGGGCGCCGTCCAGCACCTCGGCCGCCATCTTCACGCCTGACGAGCTGGCCACGCCCCCGGCCTCCGGCGCCAGGACCACAAGCTCATAGGTGTCCGGCCGGTAGCGTCCGGCGATCTCGAACGCGGCGATCGGCCCGGCTGCGTCGAGCAACTGGAAGCCTGGAAAGACGATGACGGCGATGCGGCGGGTCATGGCGCTAAACGTGGGAAGAATGTCATTTCGGCCAAACCCTAGGCCTGAAAGGATGAGGACGTCAAATCGAGGAACTCAAGCCATGACCGACAAGCTGAAGATCGTGATCCCGCTCTATCCGGACGTCACCCACCTGGACTTCACCGGCCCGCACCAGGTGCTGAGCCGCGCGCCGGGGGCCGAGGTCATCGTGGCCTCAATGAGCGGCGTGGACGTGGCCTGCGAGGGCCTGGTGTTCACCGGCCTGGCCGACCTGGCCAGGATCGACCGCTGCGACGTGATCTGTGTGCCGGGCGGGTTCGGCGCCACCGACGCCATGCTGGACGAGCCGTTCATGCGTGAAATCCGCCGGCTGGGCGCAGGAGCCAAGTACCTGACGTCGGTCTGCACCGGGTCGCTGGTCCTGGCGGCGGCGGGGTTCCTGAAGGGCAAGCGGGCGGCCTGCCACTGGGCCTGGCGCGACCTGCTGGAGCCGTTCGGCGCCATCGTCGACGAGCGCCGCGTGGCGCGCGACGGCAACATCATCACCGGCGGCGGCGTGACGGCCGGCATCGACTTCGCCTTCGTGATGCTGGCCGAGCTGGCCGGCGAGGACTACGCGAAGATGGTGCAGCTCAGCCTCGAGTATGCGCCGGACCCGCCGTTCCATTCCGGGCGTCCCGAACTCGCGTCGCCGGAGATCCTGGCGCAGGTGAAGGCCCGCCTGGGCGCCCTGATGGACGCACGTGCGAACGCCGCCACCGAGGCCGCCGGGCGGCTGCAGCCGGCCTGAAAGTCAAGTCGCGACCTTGGCGAAACCGCTCGCTAAGGTCGCGGCGTGACAGGCCGCATCGTCATCGTCTCCGGCCCGCCCGGCGCCGGCAAGAGCACCATCGCCAGACGCCTGGCCGACGGCGCGGCGGGCGAGCTTGCCGTGCATCTGCACACCGACGACTTCTACACCTACGTCCGCAAGGGCTTCGTGGCGCCGTGGTTGCCGGCCGCCCAGGCGCAGAACATCGCCATCATGAACGCCCTGGCGGCCAGCGCCGCGGCGTTCGCGGCCGGGGGCTATGAAGTGGTCGTGGACGGCATCGTCGGGCCCTGGTTCTTCGACCCCTGGCTGGCGGCGGCGAAGGCCCAGGCGATCGACCTGCGCTACATCGCGCTGGCGCCCGACGAGGCCACGACGGTCGCGCGCGCCACGGCCCGCACGGCGCCGGGGGCCATGACCGATCCGGCCGTCGTCCGCACCATGTGGGAGCAGTTCCAGAAGTTCGCGCCCGCGCCGGAGCATGTGGTCGATACGAGCGGGCAGGGCGTTGATGAGACGGTGGCGGCGCTGAAGGCGGGGCTGGCCGAGGGTCGGTTCAGGCTGGGCTGATACTCCCCGATTCTTCCCGTTGGGGGAGTGACGGGCTCAGGCCGCGTCCAGGCCGATGTCGAGGACGCTGGCGGAGTGGGTGAGGGCGCCGACGCTGATCACGTCGACGCCGGTCTCGGCTATGGCGCGGACGGTTTCCAGGCTGACGCCGCCGGAGGCTTCCAGCACCGCGCGGCCGGCGGTGAGGCGGACGGCCTCGGCCAGGTCGGCCAGGCTGAAGTTGTCGAGCATGACCACGTCCGGCTGGTGGCGCAGCGCGTCTTCGAGCTGGGCCAGGCCGTCGATCTCGACCTCGACCTTCATCAGGTGGCCGGCGGCGGCCTTGGCGCGGCGCACGGCCTCGGCGACCGAGCCGCACGCCGCGATGTGGTTGTCCTTGATCAGGATGGCGTCATCCAGGCCGAAGCGGTGGTTCACTCCGCCGCCGCAGCGCACGGCGTACTTCTCCAGGGCGCGCAGGCCCGGCGTCGTCTTGCGGGTGTCGACAATCCGCGCGCCGCAACTTTCGACCGCGTCGACATAGGCGCGGGTCAGGGTGGCGATGCCCGAGAGCCGTCCCATCAGGTTGAGCGCGACTCGCTCGGCGCCGAGCAGGGCGCGGGCGTTGGCGTCGACCCAGGCGAGCTTGGCCCCGGCGCCGACCCGGGCGCCATCCTCCTGCACCGCCTTGAAGTCGGCGGTCGGGTCGAGTTCCAGGATGGCGAGGCGTGCGCAGGCGAGCCCCGAGACGACGCCGGGCTTGCGGCTGGCGAACACGGCGCGCAGGCGCGCATCGGCGGGCACGCAGGCCTGCGAGGTGACGTCGCCGGCGCGGCCGAGGTCTTCAGCCAGCGCCGCCCGGACGATGGGGGCGACTAGGCTGTCGGGAAGCGGCTCGGTCATTCGGCGGCGTACCTGACGGCGGGCGAGACCGGCAGGTCGGCCCAGTGGAGGAAGGTTCGGCGCGCCGGCTGCGGGCCGGTTGCATCGGCGCGGTAGTGGCCGCCGCGGCTTTCGGTGCGGGCCAGCGCGCAGGCGGCCACCAGGCGCGCGGCGACCAGC
>JBOHKZ010000202.1:0-6579 GCA_050729355.1 Phenylobacterium sp.
ATCGAATACCGCACCCGCTCCAAGGACGGCGGCCCCGGCGACCTGGTGGCCTGCGCCCTCGTCGACCTGATGAGCGACGGCCTATCGCTGGTCTACAGCTTCTACGACCCGAGCATGAGCCGCCGCAGCCTCGGCTCCTTCGTGATCCTCGACCACGTGGTCCAGGCCTGCCTGACCAGCCTGCCCTACGTCTACCTGGGCTACTGGGTCCGCGGCTCCGACAAGATGGACTACAAGGTCCGCTTCTCGCCTATCGAACTGCTCAAGCCCGAAGGCTGGACCTTGGTCGCCGCCCGCGACCTCAAGGCGGCGGGCGAAGCCTAGCTCCCCTGTGAATGCCGGTGACGGATTGCGACGGCGGTAGCGTCGCGAGCCTGCGGCTTGCTAGGGTCGTTCGGTGAGTTTTCCCGTCGGATAAGCATGGCCAGGCAGCTGCGGCTGAGCCTGAAGAGGCCCGCCTCCCACACCCGCGACGAGTTCGTGCATGGCGCGTCCAACGCCCTGGCCCTGGCGGCTGTCGACGCCTGGCCGCGCTGGGCGGGCGGCTGCCTGGCGCTGGTCGGGCCGCAGAGCACCGGGAAGACCCATCTGGCCCGCGCCTGGGCCGAGAACGCCCACGCCATAACCCTGGACCGGCTGGCCCCGGATATCGCGGCCGCCGCCGGTCGGCCCGTGCTGCTGGAGGACGTGGACCAGGGCGTCGATGACGAGGCGCTCTTCCACCTCATCAATCTCGCTTCCCACAAGGACGCCGGCCTGCTGGTCACTGCGCGCACCCTTCCCGCGACCTGGCCGGCGCGGTTGCCGGACCTGCGTTCGCGCGTGAACGCCCTGCCGGTCGCCGAGATCGAGGCCCCGGACGATCAAGTATTGACGGGCGTTCTCAAGAAGTTCTTCCGCGAACGGAACATTCGCCCGAACGACGATGTCTATCCTTACCTGCTTCGCCGGATGGAAAGATCGATCGCGGGCGCGCAAGCAATCGTCGAACGGCTCGATGAAACCGACCATCCGGACATCCGGCCGGTATCGCGCGTCCTGGCCCGCCAGATCCTTGAAGGCGATAACGAAAATCTTGACCTTTTCGAGGGATGACTTGAAGCCGTCACATCGGCGGCCTTAGGGTTACCGGTGAAATCTCAGCTGGAGCCTTCCATGAGCTATGCCGCTCCCATCGCCGCCGACGCAGCGATCGAGGCTGGCCACGCGCCGGAAGCGCACATGCTGGCCTGGGATCCGGACCTGGCCGGCTCGCCGCAGCGCTTCTCCAACCGCGAGCTCTCCTGGCTGGCCTTCAACCGGCGGGTGCTGGCCGAGAGCATGAACCCGCGGCATCCGCTCCTGGAGCGTCTGCGGTTTCTGGCCATCAGCGCCAACAACCTCGACGAATTCTACATGGTCCGGGTGGCCGGCCTGAAGGCGCAGGTGCGCGAAGGCGTCCGCGTCGTCAGCCAGGACGGCCTGACCCCCGCCGAACAGCTCGACCGCCTGAATGCCGAGACCGCCGACCTGATGAGCGACCAGCAAACCCGCTGGCGCGAACTCTGTGACGAACTGCACGACGAGCGCCTGAGCCTGGTTCCCGCGCCCCAGGTCACCAACGCCGAGCTCGACGCGCTCGAAGAGCCCTTTGTCTCCCAGCTCTTCCCGGTGCTGACGCCGCTGGCGATCGACCCGGCGCACCCGTTCCCGTTCATCCCCAACCTCGCGTTCTCGCTGGTCCTGAAGCTGCGGCGCTTCTCCGACAACCGGGTGCTCTACGCCCTGGTGCCGATCCCGGCCCAGGTCGCGCGGTTCTGGGAGCTGCCGGCCCATCGCAACGGCCGCAAGAAGATCGATCGCCGGTTCGTGGCGCTGGAGGGACTGGTCAGCCTGTTCCTCGACCACCTGTTCCCCGGCTGCGAAATCCAGGCGCAGGGCGTCTTCCGGGTGATCCGCGACAGCGACGTGGAGTTCGAAGAAGAGGCCGAGGATCTGGTCCGCGAGTACGAAGCCGCGCTGAAGCAGCGACGGCTGGGCTCCGTGGTGCGCGTCGAGATCGAAGCGACGATGCCGGAGGAACTGCGGACCTTCATCACCACCAGCCTGCACGCCGAGACACAGGACATCATCCTGATCGACGGCCTGCTGGGCCTCGACGAACTGACCCAGCTCATCCCCGCCGACCGGCCGGAACTGAAATTCAAGCCGTTCGAGGCCCGCTTCCCCGAACGCATCCGCGACCACGGCGGCGACTGCTTCGCCGCGATCCGCGAGAAGGACATCCTGGTCCACCATCCGTTCGAGAGCTTCGACGTGGTCGTCCAGTTCCTGCGCCAGGCCGCACGCGATCCTAACGTGCTGGCGATCAAGCAGACCCTCTACAGGACCTCGCAGGACAGCCCGATCGTCGCCGCCCTGATCGAGGCGGCCGAAGCCGGCAAGAACGTCACCGCGGTCGTCGAGATCAAGGCCCGCTTCGACGAGGCGGCGAACCTGAAATGGGCTCGTGACCTCGAGCGGGCGGGCGTCCACATCGTCTTCGGCTTCGTGGAGTACAAGACCCACGCCAAGCTCTCGACCGTCGTACGGCGCGAGGGCGACACCCTGCGCTCCTACTGCCACTTCGGGACGGGCAACTACCACCCGATCACCGCGCGGTTCTACACCGACCTCTCGCTCTTCACGACCGACCCGGCGCTGGGCCGCGATTCCGCGCGCCTTTTCAACTTCGTCACCGGCTACGCCCAGCCCGAGGGGTTGGAGAAGCTCTCCTTCTCGCCGATCACCATGAAGCGGGACCTGCTGAACCTGATCGCCATCGAGGCCAACAACGCGCGCTCAGGGCTTCCGTCCGGCATCTGGGCCAAGATGAACTCGCTGGTCGATCCGCAGATCATCGACGCGCTCTACACCGCCAGCCAGGCGGGCGTGGAGATCGACCTGGTGATCCGCGGCATCTGCTGCCTGCGCCCCGGCGTGGCGGGCCTCTCGGACAACATCCGGGTCAAGAGCATCGTCGGACGCTTCCTCGAGCACGGGCGGATCGTCGCCTTCGCCAACGGCGCGCCGCTGCCGTCGTCCGAGGCGCGGGTGTTTATCTCCTCGGCCGACTGGATGCCCCGCAACCTGGACCGCCGGGTCGAGTGCCTGACTCCCATCGAAAATCCGACCGTCCACCAGCAAGTCCTGCAACAGATCATGCTGGCGAACCTGAAAGACGAAGCGCAAAGCTGGACCCTGGATAGCGACGGCCGCTATAGCCGTGATCCGTCCTGGGACCATCCGAGCGCGTTTTCCGCGCACGAGTATTTCATGACCAACCCCAGCCTCTCGGGCCGGGGCCAGAAGGTGAAAGACATGCCGCGCGCGATCGATCATGTGGCCTCGCGGGGATAGCAGGGCGGAATCTCGGCAGGCCGCAGTCATCGACGTCGGCTCGAACTCCGTCCGCTTGGTCATTTACCGCCTCGATGGCCGGTCCATCTGGACCCTCTACAACGAGAAGGCCCTGGCCGGGCTCGGCCGCGACCTGCCGGCCACCGGGCGGCTATCGCCGCAGGGCGTCGAGGTCGCGCTCACCGCCATCCGCCGTTTCCGCGCCCTGCTCGACGGCTGGCGCGCCGAGGATGTCACCGCCGCGGCCACCGCCGCCGTACGTGAAGCCGCCGACGGCCCGGCTTTCCTCAAGCGGGTGCGCGACGAAACCGGCCTGACCGTCCGCGTCCTCACGGGCGAGGAAGAGGCCCATTACGCCGCCATGGGCGTCATCGCCGGCGAGCCGGGCGCGGAGGGCGTGGTCGGCGACCTGGGCGGTTCGAGCCTGGAACTGATCCGCCTGGTCGGCCAGTCGCCGAATGACGGCGCCACCTTGCCCCTGGGGCCGTTTGCGCTCGGCGCCCCGCGAACGCTGGACATCGACCGCACCCGCCGGCTGATCGACACGGCGCTGGCGCCTCACAAGGACCGGTTCGCCACCCGCCATTTCCACGCGGTCGGCGGCGCCTGGCGCAACCTGGCGCTCTTCCACATGGAACTCGCCGACTATCCGCTGCGCGTGGCCCACCAATACGAAATGAGCCGCGCCGACGCCCTGGACGTCTCGCGGCTGGTGGCCCGCCAGTCGAAGGCTTCGCTGGAACGGATGCAGGGCCTTTCCAAGAAGCGGGTCGAGACCCTGCCCTATTCCGCCGTCGTGCTGGAGGCGCTGATCGAGCGGCTCGGCGTCGAACGGATCGTCATCTCGGCGTTCGGCGTGCGCGAGGGGCTACTCCTGGACAGCATGGAGCCCGAGGTGCGTCGCCGCGATCCCCTGATCGAGGGTTGCGAGGCGCTGACCGCGGTCCGCGGTCTGGCGTCCGACCTGGGCGGCGCGCTGGAGGCATGGCTGACTCCGGCGTTCGAGAAGCTGCCGCCCGTCTACGGGACCCGCGATCCAGTGCTGCTGGCGGCGGCGTGCCGGCTGGCGGACCTTGGCGCTCGCCTGCACCCCGACCATCGCGCCGACCTCGCCTTCGAACAGGTGCTGCGCGCGCCGATCGCGGGCATGAGCCACCCGGAGCGCGCCTTCCTGGCCAGCGTCGCCTTCGCCCGGCACACGGCCGCCACGACGACGCCCGAGGCCAGCGCGATAGCCCGGGTGATCGGCGTGGAACGACGGCAGCGGGCTCGCGCCCTGGGGGCCGCCGTGCGCCTCGGCTGCGACCTCTCCGGCCGCAACCCGCGCCTGCTGGAAAAGTCCGGCCTGGCGATCAAGGGTGATCGACTCCTGCTGACCGCCGCGCGCGGCTGGGAGGACATGCTGCTGGGCGAGCAGACCACCAAGCGGGCCCAGACCCTGGCCGGCATCCTGAAAATGAAACTGGAGGTCGGCTGATGCAGATCCTGATGACCAAGGCCGCCTACGGCCGCGTCGGCGAACGGCTGGCGAAGGTGGCGCCCGACGCCGAGGTGGTCACCCTGGTGACGGCCGACAGCTACGAGCGGTCCGGCAAACCGGTCGAGGCTGACGCCATCGATCCCGAAGCCATCTGGTTCAGCCTCGACAGCTATGCCGGCGGCCAGATGGGCTCGCTGGTCGGCAGGACGCTGAAGTCGCCCTCAGCGCGCTGGGTCCAGGTGTTCAGCGCGGGCATCGACGCGCCGATCTTCCGGACCATCCTGGAGAAGGGCCTGCGGATGTCGCGCAGCAGCGCCCAGGCGATCCCGATCGCGGAATACGTCGTGGCCCACGCACTTAGCCTGCAGGTCCCGATCGAGGCGCAGGCCGCCCTTCAGCGGGCACGCACCTGGAAGAGCACGCCCTATCGTGAACTGGCCAAGACCCGCTGGACGCTGATCGGCTACGGCAACATCGGCCGCGAGATCGCCAAGCGCATCAAGCCGTTCGGCGTCGACCTGACCGTGGTTCGACACAGCGCGGGCGCGGCCGAATTGGCGGACCGTACGCTGACGCTGAAGGATCTCCCCGCCGTGCTGCCCGACGCCGACGTCGTCGTGTTGGCGCCGGCGCTGAACGACGAGACGCGGGGCATGTGCAACGACGCCTTCTTCAAGGCGATGAAGCCTGGCTCGATCCTGATCAACATCGGCCGCGGCGGGCTCGTCGACGAAGACGCGCTGCGGGCCGGCCTCGATCGCGACCAGCCTGCCCACGCGGTGCTCGACGTCTTCCAGACCGAGCCGCTGCCGGCCGACAGCTGGTTCTGGGATCATCCGAAGGTGCGGGTCAGCGCCCACACCTCGAATTCCGGCGACGGCAACCTCGGCCGCGGCGACGAGCTCTTCCTCGAGAACCTGCGCCGCTACCTGGCCAAGGAGCCCCTGCTCAACGAGGCGCACCCCAGCGAGGTCGGACTCTAGCCGCCGACCGCCAGCTGGGCGGCTTCCTTGGCGCAGTCGCGGGCGGGGCGAAGGCCCTTGGCGCGGGCGGCGGCGACCTCGGCTTGCGCAGCGGCGACGTCGGCGCGGAACTCCGGCGAGTTGTGCAGCTTCGCGACGGTCGCTGAGCCCATCGTACGACCTTCCTCGATGTCGCTCAGCCAGTGGACGTTGCAGACCACGCGGCTCTGACCGAAGGCCCGGCCCCGCGCCAGGATCGCGTCCGCATGGTCCGGAGCCACTTCGGCCAGGATCAGCGCCCAGCCCCAGCCGATCGCGCTGTGGCCGGAAGGATAGGAGCCATCCTTCCTGAGAGCCGGCTCGAAGGCCGGCGTGCAGAGCGGCGCGCCATCGGACGTGAACGGGCGGGCGCGCTGGTACTTGTTCTTTGTCGGATAGGGCGAGCGGCCCGCGTCGAGCAGGCTGCGGCGCAGCAGGACGTAGAGCTTCGGCGTGTCGGCCCCACTGATCCGCACATCCATCGCGCAGGCAAAGGTCTCGGCCGCTGCCGGCAGGCTCAGGTCCGCGTCGACGATGGCCTGGGACCAGCGCGGACCGCCCGACAGCGCGATCGCCGCCTTGGCCGCTTCGTCGTCCCGCGCCTGGGCGGCCGAGCCGGGGGCCGGCGGCGGCGGAACGAGACTCAGGCTGTTGGGGAGGTCGGCGGCGGCGAGATATCCGCCCGGCGCCGCGATCGGGGGCTTGGCCGCCGCCTCGATC
>JBOHKZ010000203.1:0-6348 GCA_050729355.1 Phenylobacterium sp.
CCCCCAACGGGGGAGCGACTGGATTGCGCGGGTCCTCAGGTTTCGGAATGGAAGGCCCGTAGCGCCGCCAGGGTCTCCGCCGGTTTCTCCTCCGGGATGAAGTGGCCGCAGTCGATGGCTTGGCCGCGCACGTCGTTCGCCCATTCGCGCCAGATGGCCAGGGTGTCGTACCAGGCCGCCAGCGCGCCCTTGCCGCCCCACAGGATATGGACCGGGCAGGCGATCTTGCGGCCGGCGGCCTTGTCCTCCTCGTCCAGCGCGCGGTCGAACCGCGCCCCGGCCCGATAGTCCTCACAGATGGCGTGGATCATTTTTGGATCGCGCAGGCTCTCGCAATAGTCCGCGAGCGCCTCCTTGCCGAAGGCTCCGACCGTGGCGCGGTACTGGCCGCCGAAGAAGAACAGCTCCGCATCCTGGCCGATGAGCTCCTCGGCGAAGGGCTGCACCAGGAACGACCAGTGCCAATATCCCAGCGCAAAGCGCCGGTCCGCGCGAGCCCAGACCTCTCCGGTCGGGATGATGTCCAGGATGGTCATCCGACGAACCGCATCGGGATGGTCCAGCGCCAGCCGATAGGCCACCCGCCCGCCGCGGTCGTGCCCGGCGAGATCGAAACGCTCGAACCCGAAATGGCGCATCAGGGCTGTGGCGTCGCGGGCCATCGCCCGCTTCGAATAGGACGAATGATCGTCCGCATCTGGTGGCGCGCTGCTGCCGCCATAGCCGCGCAGGTCCGGCGCGATCACCGTGAAGTCGCGCGCCAGGTCGCTCGCCACCTTGCCCCACATCATGTGCGTCTGGGGGTAGCCGTGCAGCAGGAGCAGCGGCGGCCCGGAGCCGCCGTGGCGGACCCTCAGGCTCACCTCGCCCACATCCACCTGCGACAACTGGAAGCCTTCGAAAGCCACGCTCGAACTCCCCCTTGCAGCTTGGGGCCGGCTCGGCTGATTGTGCGCCGATGACCTCCGAAATCACCCGATGCGGCTGGCGCGGCATGGCCGGCGACCCGCTCTATGAGGCCTATCACGACACGGAATGGGGCGTGCCGGAATACGATTCCCGCGCGCTCTGGGAGAAGCTGGTGCTGGATGGGTTCCAGGCGGGCCTCGCGTGGATCACCATCCTCAGGAAGCGCGACGCCTTCCGCGCGGCCTTCGACAACTTCGATCCTGAGAAGGTGGCGGCCTACGGTGAGGCCGACCGGGCCCGGCTGATGGCCGACGCGGGCATCGTTCGATCGAATGCGAAGATCGACGCCGCCATCCAGTCCGCGAAGATCTATCTGGCGATGAGGGACGCCGGCGAGGACTTCTCCGAGTTCTGCTGGAGCTTCACGGGCGGCAAGCCGCTGCAGAACAACTTCGACGCCATCGGCGAGGTGCCGGCCAAGACCGCGCTCGCAGAAGAGGTGGCCGCGGCGCTGAAGGCCAAGGGGTTCAAGTTCGTCGGCCCGGTGATCGTCTACGCCTGGATGCAGGCCGTCGGCATGGTCAACGACCACCTGACCTGCTGCTTCCGCCATGAACAGGTGCAAGCCTGATGGCCAAGGGGCCGACCATGCTGCTGGAGCGCGCCTTCATCGACGGCCATGTCTGCGGCGTCGACGAGGCGGGCAGGGGGCCTTGGGCCGGGCCGGTCAGCGCCGCCGCCGTGATCCTCAATCCGAAGAAGATCCCCAAGGGCCTCGACGACTCCAAGAAGCTGTCGGCCAAGACCCGCGAGGCGCTGGAGGTCGAGATCAAGGCCAAGGCGCTGGCTTGGTGCGTCAGCTTCGCCAGCGTCGAGGAGATCGCCAGCCTCAACATCCTGCACGCCGCCGGGCTGGCCATGCGCCGCGCCGTCGAGGGGCTCTCGGTCACGCCTGCCTATGCCCTCGTCGACGGCAACTACCGCTTCAAGCTGCCCTGCGAGGTGAAGACGGTGGTCGGCGGCGACGGGAAATCCAAATCCATCGCCGCGGCCTCGATCCTCGCCAAGGTGGCGCGCGACCGGCTGATGATCGAGATGGACGCCCGCTATCCCGGCTACGGATTCGCCAGCCACAAGGGCTACCACGCTTCCATTCACGTCGAAGCGTTGCAGACGCTGGGTCCCTGCGAGATCCACCGCATGGCCTGGAAGCCGGTGCAACTGGTGCTGATGGGCGAACTGCCCGTGCAGGAAGACCTCGCCTTCGAGGATTGAGCGGCTGAATCAAGCTTTACGCCGGCCCGGCGCCGGGGAGAGCTAGGCGACATGACCGAAGAGCCCGCCGTCCTCCAGGCCCTGCTGTTCCAATCCCGCGCCTGCCGCGCGATGGGCTCGCCGCTGAACGGGACGCTCCTTGAGCACGCGGCGCAGGACTGGCGGGACGGCGGTCCGGTCCGCGACCTCCTGGCGCCCTGGGCTGACCTCGATCAGCAGGGGCAGTTCGACGCCGCGACGCCGCTTCGCCTGATCGGAGCCCTGCACGAGCTGGCGCTGGCCGGCGCCGATCCCGCGCTGTCGGCCGCCTATGAGGCCCTCGACGCCGAGGCCGTCTGGACCGCGGCCCGACCGGCGATGATCCGGCACGCCGCCCGCCTCGCAGCCTTCATGAGCCACGAGCCACAGACCAACGAGGTCCGCCGCTCGATCTGCCTCCTGGGCGGTTTCCTGGAGATCGCCAAGGCGACCGGCGGCCTGCCGCTGCGCTGTTTCGAGATCGCCGCGAGCGCCGGACTGAACCTCTCGTGGGACCGCTACCGCTATCGGATGGGCGAGGCGACCTGGGGCGACGCCGACGCCAGCGTCGCCATGGACACGGACTGGTCGGGACCGCCGCCCGCCACGGACGCCAAGGTGCGGGTGATCGAGCGGGCGGCCTGCGATCGGCGCCCGACCGACCTGACCGATCCCGACCAGCGCCGCCGCCTGCTGGCCTACATCTGGGCCGACCAGACCGAGCGGCTGGCCCGGATCCGCGCCGCCATCGACGTCGCCTTGGCCAACGGCGTGACGGTGGAGGCGGCCGACGCGGTCGACTGGACCCGCGCGAGGGTCGCGCCCCAGGCCGGGGCGGCGACGGTCCTCTATCACTCGGTCTTCTGGCAATACATGCCGGCCGCCAGTCAGCTCGCGCTCACCAGGCTCATCGCCGAGATGGGGGGCAGCGCCACGCCCGACGCGCCCTTCGCCTGGCTGCGGATGGAGCCGAACCCGGAGAACATGCTGGTCATGCAGGTGCGCCTGACCCTTTGGCCGGACGGCGCTGAACGGGTCCTGGCCGAGGTCCACCCGCACGGCGCCTGGGTGCGCTGGGCAGGCTGACGCCCCTCTCCCTACCTCACCCTCGGCTCCCTGCGTCTGACGACGCCGAAGCCGGACGCCGCCAGCCGGCATTTCGCCGAACAAAGGTTACCTTAACGCCCGGCGCTTATGGTTTCCGCTCCTGCAGAAGCAAGAGCGCACGCCTGTGAAGACGAAGACAACGGCCCAGGCCCACTACGACCTGATCGTCATCGGCAGCGGGCCGGCGGGTCGCCGGGCGGCGGTGCAGGGCGCGAAGTTCAAGAAGCGCGTGCTGGTGGTCGAGCGTGGCCAGCGGGTCGGCGGCGTGTCGGTTCACACCGGCACCATCCCCTCCAAAACCCTGCGCGAGACCGTCCTCAACCTCTCCGGCTGGCGCGAGCGCGGGTTCTACGGCCGCGCCTATCGGGCCAAGAAGGACATCACCGCCGCCGACCTCAGGAAACGCCTGCACATCACCCTGGACCACGAGGTCGAGGGGCTGGAGCACCAGTTCGCCCGCAACACCGTCGACACCGTCATCGGCGCCGCCCGCTTCCTCGATCCGACGACGGTCGAGGTCGAGAGCGCCACGGGCGTCGCGACCTATTCCGCCGACCGGTTCGTCATCGCCGTCGGCACCCGGCCCTACCGCCCCAGCCACATCGGCTTCGACGGCGAGAACATCGTCGACAGCGACGAGATCCTCAACCTGACCCGCATCCCGCGCCAGCTCGTGGTGGTGGGCGCGAGCGTCATCGGCGTCGAATACGCCTCGATCTTCAGCGCGCTGGACGTGAAGGTGACCATCGTCGAGCCGCAGCCTTCGATGCTGCCGTTCCTCGACCGCGAACTGGCCGACGAGTTCATCCACGACCTGCGCGACCGCGGCGTGACCATCCGCTTCAACGCCAAGGTGACCGGCGCCAGCGTCCAGGGGCCGGAAAGCTGCCTGGTCTCGCTGGCCGACGGCCGCCAGTTGCGCGCCGACATGGTGCTGTTCTCGGCCGGCCGCGAAGGCGCGATCGACCAGCTGAACCTCGCCGCCTGCGGCCTGGAGGCCGACGACCGCGGCCGGCTCTCGGTCGACAAGGCCACGTTCCAGACCGCCCAGCCGCACATCTACGCGGCGGGCGACATCGTGGGCTTCCCGAGCCTGGCCTCCACCTCGATGGAGCAGGGCCGGATCGCCTGCTGCCACGCTTTCGACGAGCCGGTGCACAAGGCCCCCGAGTTCTTCCCCTATGGCATCTATTCGGTGCCGGAGATCTCGACGATCGGCATGAGCGAGGAACAGGCGCGCGAACGCGGCATCCCCTACGAGTGCGGCGTCGCCCGGTTCCGCGAGACCAGCCGCGGCCACATCATGGGAATCGGCTCGGGTTTCATGAAGATGCTGTTCGCGCTCGAGACCCGCCGCCTGATCGGCGTGCATATCGTGGGCGAGGGGGCGACCGAGCTGATTCACATCGGCCAGGCAGTGCTCAACCTCGAGGGCACGCTCGACTACTTCGTCGAGAACACCTTCAATTTCCCGACCCTGGCCGAGGCCTACAAGGTGGCCGCGCTCGACGCTTGGAACCGGATGCCCAGGGAACAGCCAAGCCGGCTGGCGACGATCGAGAAGCTGGAATTGGCCGCCAAGGCGGTGAACGGCTAGGCGAACAGCGTCCGGCGCTGGACCCGCAAGACCGCGCCTGAGAGCCCGAAGCCGAGGATCATCAGGATCCACGACCCCACTTCCGGCACGGGGCCGCCGACGACGTCGGCAAGTATCGGCGCCGTCAGCAGGGGATCGCCGAGCGGTGTCGCCGGATCGTTACAGCAATCGGCCAGGCCATCGCGCGCACGCTGGCGGCCTGCGCCCCCGGAGGCGGCCGAATGGCCACCGCCCGAGCCCGAGCCTTGCACCAGGCTCCGGAAACGCTCGCCGGACTGCTGAAACCCCTCTGAGGCAGCCGGGCTGGTCATGGCCGCACCCGGCGGCAACTCGAAGAGGTCGACGGCGTCGACCGTGGCTTCACCGGTCGCCGTGACGCCATCGGAATCGGTCGCGAGGCCCGCGGAGCCGGCCGCATTTCGCGCGGCGCCCACGAACGCCCCGTCGGCGGGGTGACCCGCCGGGACGCTGAAATAACGCCGACCCTGACCGGTGCTGGGCCCTCGGACCACTGTCGCTTTTTCCTGATCGACCGCCTTGGCGAGTTGGGCAATCTCAAGCCGCAGGAAGTCGAAGGATCCGGCCTGGGCGGCCACGAAGCCAACGCCGGCCAGCACGCCGCCGGCAAGGATGGTGCGCCAACGCCGCACGCGAAGCCGGCGAGGGGTGGAGCTTTCGAGGGTGGGCGACGAAGTCATCGCCCGCCAAACCCCTAACCTCCCCCACTTGGTTCCAAATGCTAAGCTGCGGATTCTAAATAATAATACTAACGCTTTTTCAGCGTTGAGGTCGGGAGCCAATAGCGTCGCTTGCGCGTTGTGCCCAATTTTGCGCGATTTAGCGGCTGGCCAGGGAGGCGCGGGTTAATGTCTGGTTCACCACGTCCGGAAACTCCTCCTTCACCATACTGGCCGCAGATTCAGACTCTTAGTCCTCAAGGGTTTGTCATGAGCGTTGCGGCTGACACCATCATTCTCGGCGACTGCCTCGAGGAGCTGAAGAAGCTGCCGGACAGGTCGGTCGACCTCGTGTTCGCGGATCCGCCGTACAACCTGCAGCTCGGCGGCGACCTGCTGCGGCCCGACAACTCCAAGGTCGATGCGGTCGACGACGACTGGGACCACTTCGAGAGCTTCGAGGCCTACGACACCTTCACCAAGGCCTGGCTGAAGGAATGCCGCCGCATCCTGAAGGACGATGGCGCGCTCTGGGTGATCGGCAGCTACCACAACATCTTCCGCATCGGCACGGCGCTGCAGGACCAGGGCTTCTGGCTGCTGAACGACATCGTGTGGCGCAAATCCAACCCGATGCCGAACTTCCGCGGCAAACGCTTCACCAACGCGCACGAGACGCTGATCTGGGCGGCGCGAGACAAGGCGGCCAAGCGCTACACCTTCAACTATGATTCGATGAAGGAGCTGAACGAGGGCCTGCAGATG